>NZ_JBVVPB010000026.1:0-96461 GCF_055807435.1 Bradyrhizobium sp. Ken51
GCCTTAATCCTCTTTGTCCTGTTCACCCAATCTCCCTGGGGTTATGGGTCCCGGCCTTCGCCGGGACGACGCTGGTGGTCACGCCGCCGACTCCACCTCGTCCTCCACCCGGCTCTGCCGCAATGCCCGCGCATAAAGCATCATCCCTTCCCGCACCGTGCGCTGCTCGGCCTCCGTCAGCGCCGCGAGTGCGCCACTCACCTGCTGCCGTCCGAACGCGTGCAGCGCCTCCAGCGTGCGGCGGCCCTTCGCCGTCAGCGACAGCACCTTGCTGCGTGCGTCGGCGTCATCGGGCGTCTCCCGCAACTCGCCGCAGTCGATCAGCTTGCGCACCAGGCGGCTGACGCTCGATTTCTCCAGCCGCAGGAAATCGCTGAGCTCGCCCGAATTCATCGGCCCACGAATACCGATCTCCAGGATCGTATGCACGGCCGACGGCGGATAGTCCGATGCCGCCACGGTCGCATCCATGAAGCCGAGCTCGCGCACCATCAGGCGCGAGGCCGCGCGGATGTCGTCGATCAGCGAAAGCCCGGTCATGCTTGACTCTCCGCATATAGTTGTATCATACAACTATATGCGCGCAACGGCGCGCGCAAGCGTTTTGGAGCGAGCCATGTGCGGAACTTTGCCGGCGGGAGCGCGGATGAGGGGCAAGGTCTGCCTGGTGACGGGTGGCGGCAGCGGCATCGGCCGTGCCACGGCGTTGCGAATGGCGTCCGAAGGCGCGGAGGCGATTGTCCTGGCGGGCCGACGCGAAGCCGAGATCGACGCCACCGCCGCGGCGTGCCGCGAACTCGGTGCGGACGCCATCGCGATCAAGACCGATATCACGCGCGAGGACGACGTCGCACGCCTCGTTGCCACGGCGGTCGAGCGATGCGGCAGGCTCGACGTCGCCTTCAACAATGCCGGCTTCCAGGAGCGCCGCGCCCCGCTGGGGGAGCAGGGCATGGATGTCTATGACAGCGTGTTCGACACTAATGTCCGCGCGCTGTTCCTGTGCCTGCGCCATCAATTGCCGGTCATGCTCGCGAAAGGCCGCGGCAGCATCGTCGTCAACGCCTCCGTCAGCGGCGTGCGCAATCCCAATCCCGGGTTCTCGCTCTACTCGGCATCCAAAGCTGCGGCGATCTCGCTGACACGTTCGGCTGCGATGGAGAACGCGCCGCGCGGCATCCGCATCAACGCCATCGCCCCCGGCCGCGTCGTCACGGACATGATGCTGCGCGCCGGTGTCGGCGATGTCGCAACCGTCAGCGCGGGTTTGCCGCTGCGGCGGATGGGGAGCCCGGAGGAGGTGGCCGAGGCGGTGGTGTGGCTATCGTCCGACGCGTCGTCCTATGTCGTCGGGCATGTGCTGGCAGCCGATGGCGGATTCCTGGCGTCTTAGATTTGCGCGGCGGCATTGGCCAAAAACCTGGTGTCGTCCCGGCGAAGGCCGGGACCCATAACCTCAGGGAGACGTTTGGTGAAGATTGGTTGTTCGGGATTGGCGCCGCGCACAATCGATGAATTGCGCGCTATGGGTCCCGGCCTTCGCCGGGACGACGTCGTCAATGCTTCTGCCCGTACAACACCGGCACCGCCGAATCCACGATCACCTCGACGAGGCTCGTGCCTTCGTGCGCCATCCCGCGCTTGAGCGCCTCGCCCAGCTCCGCCGCCTTGCTCACCCGCACCGCATGGCAACCCATGCCTTCGGCGAGCCGGACGAAATCGATCCCCGGCAGTTCGAGTCCCGGCACATTCCTCACCTGCATCACCTGGCTGAACGAGCGCATCGCGCCGTAGCCGGAATTGTTGATGACGACGATGGTGAGCGGCAGCTTGCGCTGCGCGGCGGTCCACAGCGCCTGGATCGAATACATCGCCGAGCCGTCGCCGATCAGGCACACCGTGCGGCTGTTCGGCTTGCCCAACGCCATGCCGACCGCGGCCGGCAGCGAGTAACCGAGGCCGCCGCTCGCCATGGTGTAAAAACTGTCCTGACCGCGCATCGGCATGAACTTTTGCATCGCCGGTCGATGCGAGGGGATTTCCTCGACCAGCGACGCGCCTTCCGGCATCGCCTGCGACAGCGAATGCAGCAGGAATTCGACCGGCAGCGGATCGCCGGCTTGCGGGGCCGGCGGCAGCGTACGCCCCTCCGGTGCCGCGCGCTTGCTCTCGGGCAGGAGATCGAGCAGCGCCGTGAGCGCCGGCTTCATCGTCGCGATGATGCTGGTTCCGACCGGCGTCACCGCTGCGGCATCCGGGTCATCGGTGATCTGGAAAATCGTCGCGCCGCCGTCGAAGATCGCGGCGTGGCCTTCGACGTGGAAGGTGAACACCGGCGCGCCGATCACGATGACGAGGTCGTGCTCGCGCAGCGCGTCCGACAATTGCGCCGGCGAGGCATGCAGGAAGCCCGCGAACTGGGGATGACGTTCCGGGAACGAGCAGCGCGCCGAAAACGGGCTGACCCAGACACTGGCCCTGGCCTTCTCGGCCACGCGCACCATCAGGTCGACCGCGCCGGCGCGATCGACGCCGGGGCCGACGACGAGGGCAGGGTGTTTGGCCGAACCGAGCGCTGTGACCAGCGCCTTCATCGCATCAGCCTCGGGCCCGATCTCGCGGCTGACCTTGCGGGATTCGACAGGAGCTGCGGCATGCGCCCAGTCGTCGACCGGGATCGAGACGAAGGTCGGGCCGCATGGCGGCTGCATCGCGGTGTAATAGGCACGCGCGATCGCGGCCGGCACGTCCTCGGGCCGCGCCGGCTCCACGCTGTACTTCACATAGGGCCGCGGGAATTCGGACGCACGCTCCGCATACAGGAACGCCTGCAACGGGAGGATCGAGCGCGCTTGCTGGCCCGCGGTGATCACCAGCGGCGTCTGGTTGCGATGTGCGGTATAGATGTTGCCGAGCGCGTTGCCGACGCCGGCGGCCGAATGCAGATTGACGAAGCCGGCATTGCGCGTCGCCTGCGCATAACCATCGGCCATGCCGACCGCGGAGGCTTCCTGAAGCGCCAGCACGTAGTCGATATCGTCGGGCCAGTCGCTCAGGAACGGCAGCTCGGTCGAGCCTGGGTTGCCGAACACCTTCTTGATGCCGAAGGAGCGCAGCAGGTCGAGCGTCGCCTGCTTGACGGTGACGGATTTGCTGCCGCTCTTGCCGTTCTTCGCCATGGTTTCCGTCCCCGAATGCTTATTGTCGTGGCGTCATTCCGGGGCGATGCGAAGCATCGAACCCGGAATCTCGAGATTCCGGGTTCATCGCTGCGCGATGCCCCGGAATGACAAACCTACCACACCGCCGTCCCCTTCATCGTCGGCTGTCCCTCCGCGTTCGCGGTCCACAGCTCCATGCCGGCCTCGGTCTCGTTGGCGTTGATCGAGAACTCGCTACCCTCGAACAGCGGCTGCACCCCGCGATAGGTGAACTTCTTCGGCGCCTTGCCGCCGCGCAGCTTCGCCGCCATCTCGATGATGAACGTTGCCTGCAACGGGCCGTGGAAGATCAGGCCCGGATACCCCTCGACTTTGGTGACGTAGTCGCGGTCGTAATGGATGCGGTGGCCATTGAAGGTCAGCGCGGAATATCGAAACAGCAGCACGGGGTCGGAGACATGCGTTTCGCGATGCTGCGCCTTCGGCGGCGGAGGCGGGGCCTTTGCCGGCGCGGGCGTCGTCGTCATCTCGCGATAGACGATGTCCTGCCGCTCGCGGACGGCGATGCCGCGCGGCGAGGAGATGCTGTGCTCGACCGAGACGAAGCACAGCGTGCCGGTCGAGCCTGATTTCACCTGCACGTCCGCAATGCGCGAGGTTCGCGTCGATTCATCGCCGACGCGCAGCGGCTGCAGGAACTCGATCTCGCCGCCGGCCCACATCCGGCGCGGCAGCGGCACCGGCGGCAGGAAGCCGCCGCGGGTGGGGTGGCCGTCAGGGCCGAGCATCGACATCGGAAACACCGGCTGCGCCAGGCACCAATGCACCGTGAACGGCGCCGCATCGCCCGCCTTGGGCGCGCCGACCTCCTGGAACAGCGTCGCGCGCAGGCCCTTCACGAGCTGCGCCGTGACGGTGTCGGTTGCCTCTTCGCTGCGGCCGATCCACTGCCTGAGATGATCGATGTCGAGCTTCTCGGTCATGACGCCTCGCTCTTGTTATTTCCTGGATTGGGGATTTTCGCCGATCCCTGGCACCGCGCCATAGCTGCGCGTCTCGCCGATGATGATCGGCGCCGGCGCGGGATAGCTGACAGGCCCCTGCGGCGTGTCGACCTCGATGCGGCGCAGGTGCGGATGATTGGTGAGATCGGCCATGGTGTTGACCTCGGCAAAGGCGATGTCGGCGTCGGACAGCCGCTTCAATAGCTCGTCGCGCGTCATCCTGCCGAAGGCATCCGCGACCGTCTTGTCGGTGAAGTCGCGGTTGCGCACGCGCTCGACCATGTTCGCAACGCGCGGATCGGCGGGCAGGTCCGGCTGGTCCAGCACTTTTGCGCAAAGCGTCTTCCACTCGCGCTCGCTCTGGATCGAGATCAGAATGTCCTTGCCGTCGCTCGACGTGAACACGCCGTAGGGCGCGATCGAGGGATGGCGCAGCCCCATGCGTTTGGGCGGATTGCCGGCTTCCGAGTTGAGCAGCGGCACGGTGCACCAGTCCGCCATCACGTCGAACATGGAGATGCGGATGTCAGCGCCCTTGCCGGTGCGTCCGCGCCCGATCAGCGCCTCCAAAATCGCTGCATGCGCGGTGGCGCCGGTCGCGACGTCGACGATGGACATGCCGACCCGCGAGGCGCCGTCGGGATTGCCGGTGATCGAGGCCAGGCCGCTCTCGGCCTGGATCAAGAGATCATAGGCCTTGCGGTGCGCATAGGGGCCCTCGTCGCCATAGCCGGTGATCGTGCACGAGATCAGCCTGGGATAATCCTTCAGCAGCCGCTCGCGCGAAAAGCCGAGCTTGTCCATCGAGCCCGGCTTGAGGTTCTGGATCAGCACGTCGGCGCTCGCGATCAGTCTCTCGAGCTCGGCGCAGCCTTCCTTGGTGGCGAGATCGACCACCGCCGATTGCTTGCCGCGGTTCAGCCACACGAAGTAGCTGCTCTGGCCCTTGGCTGCCGCGTCATAGCCGCGGGCGAAATCGCCTTCCGGCCGCTCGATCTTGATGACCTCCGCGCCGGCATCCGCCAGCCGCGACGAGCAGAACGGTGCTGCCACCGCCTGCTCGACCGCAATCACCCTGATCCCGTCAAGAGCTCCCATGATGGCTGCCTCAGTACGAGCGGGGCATGCCGAGCACATGCTCGGCGATGAAGGACAGCACGAGATTGGTCGAGATCGGCGCCACCTGATAGAGCCGCGTCTCGCGGAATTTGCGCTCGACGTCGTATTCCTCGGCAAATCCAAAGCCGCCATGGGTCTGGACGCAGGCGTTGGCCGCTTCCCACGACGCATCGGCCGCCAGCATCTTGGCCATGTTGGCCTCCGCGCCGCAGTCGAGCCCGGCCTCGTATTTGCGCGTCGCTTCCTTCACCATCAGTTCGGCGGCGCGCATCGCAGCGTAGGCCTTGGCGATCGGAAACTGGACGCCTTGATTCTGGCCGATCGGCCGGCCGAAAACGCTGCGCTCCTTGGCGTAATTGGTGGCCTTCGCGATGAACCATTTGGCGTCGCCAACGCATTCGGCCGCGATCAGGATCCGTTCGGCATTCATGCCGGAGAGGATGTAGCGAAAGCCCTTGCCCTCTTCGCCGATCAGATTTTCCGCCGGCACCTTCATGTCGGTAAAGAACACTTCGGTGGTGGCGTGGTTCATCATGGTGCGGATCGGGCGGATCTCGAGGCCCTTGTCCTTGGCTTCGCGCATGTCGACGATGAACACCGAAAGTCCATCCGTGCGCTTCTTGACCTGGTCCTTCGGCGTGGTCCGCGCCAGCAGGAGCATCAGGTCGGAATGTTCGGCGCGGCTGGTCCAGATCTTCTGGCCGTTGACGATGTAGCCGGCGTTGCCGTCCTTGCGCGCAAAAGTCTTCAGCGAGGTGGTGTCGGTGCCGCTGGTCGGCTCGGTGACGCCGAAGGCCTGCAGCCGCAATTCGCCGCTCGCGACCTTCGGCAGATATTTTGCCTTTTGCTCGTCGTTGCCGTGCCGCAGCACGGTGCCCATCGTGTACATCTGGGCGTGGCAGCCGCCGCCGTTGCAGCCCGCGCGCTGGATCTCTTCGAGGATCGCGGCGGCCGCAGAAAGCTTCAGGCCGGCGCCGCCATACTCCTCGGGGATCAGCACCGAGAGATAACCGGCCTCGGTCAGCGCGTCGACGAAGGCCTTGGGGTAGGCCATCTCACGGTCGAGCTTGCGCCAGTATTCGCCGGGAAACTGCGCGCAGAGCTTTGCGACGGCTTCGCGGATATCGGCGTGATCTTCGGTGTGGTGTTCTTCACTCATGGGGTTTCCCGTATGTGCGGCAGTTAGGATAACGCCGGCCGATCCTCTGGCGTTGTGAAAACAATGCCAGCCCCCTATGCTCATTTGCTATAGCGTATGGAGTAGCCTTCCAGGATTGGCAAGCATGGATTTCCGTCAGCTCAGGACCTTCAGTTGCGTGGCGGAGCTCGGCAGCCTTTCCAAGGCGTCCGATACGTTGCGTGTGGCGCAGCCGGCGCTCTCCAGGCAGATCAAGCTGCTGGAACACGAGCTGCGCACCGAATTGTTCACTCGCAACGGCCGCGGCATGGTGCTCACGGATGCCGGCCGCCTCTTGCTGGCGCGCACCTCCGGCATCGTGCGGCAGATCGACCAGATCCGGGACGACATCCAGTCGTCCAAGGGGCCGCCGTCCGGCCAGGTCGTGCTTGGCCTGGTCCCGACCGTGAGCTGCGTGCTGTCGGCGCGCTTCGCGCGGCGCTGCGTCGAAAAGTTTCCCGGCATTTCGCTGCGCATCGTCGAGAGCTACAGCGGTCATCTCGTCGAATGGCTGCATCGCGGCGAGATGGATCTCGCCATCCTCTACGGCCGCTCCGCCGATCTGCATCTCAACGTGGAGAGCCTCGGTCGCGACAACATCGTCGCGGTGGGTCCACGCGGTTGTGGCTTGGCGCGCAAGAAGAGCGTCGATGTCGGCTGGCTGCTGCGGCAACGGCTGGTGCTGCCCAGTCATTCCCACGGCCTCCGTGCGCTGATTGAGCACGCGGCGGCGCAACGCAAGATCAAGCTCAACGTCCAGCTCGAGGCGGATTCGTTCCGCGTGCTCACGAGCCTCGTCGAGGAGGGCCTCGGCTTCGCGCTGCTGCCGCCCTCGTCGGTCCACGGCGAGGTCGCGGACAGGCGGCTGGAAACGGCCGTCGTCTCGAAGCCCATGACGCGCGAGCTCATATTCGCCTCTCCGATCGACCGCCCGGTCTCGACGGCCTCGGTTGCCGTCACCGCCCTCCTGCGCGAGGAGGTCGCCGCCTGCCGCAAGGACGGCGTGTGGGACATCAAGTTGAGTTAGATGTGCCGGTGTCGTAGAACAGTCGCGCGCGATCTCGCCTTCGCATCTGGCGCGACCTGTCATGCCGGAATTTTATAGCTGGGGTGATCTCACCGAGTTTGGCGCGCAAGTGCACCCAAAACCTCGTCATTGCGAGCGCAGCGAAGCAATCCAGGAATCCCTCCGCGGTGACAGTCTGGATTGCTTCGTCGCAAGAGCTCCTCGCAATGACGGAGGATGAGTCTACCCCGGAATCCTCACCGGCAGCGACTCGTATCCCTTGATGAAGCTCGAATAGATCCGCTTGGGCTCGCCGACCACCTCGATGCGGTCGAAGCGTTTCAGCATCTCTTCCCAGACGATCTTGAGCTGGAGCTCGGCGAGGCGCATGCCGACGCAGCGGTGGATGCCGAAGCCGAAGGAGAGGTGGGTGCGCGGCCGCGGGCGGTCGATGACGAACTCGTTCGGCCTCTCGAACATCTCCTCGTCGCGATTGCCGGAGACGTACCACATCACGACGCGGTCGCCCTTCTTGATGTGTTTGCCGCCAACTTCAGTGTCCTGCAGCGCGGTGCGCCGCATATGCGCGAGCGGGGTCTGCCAGCGGATCACTTCGGGCACCATGGAATCGATCAGTTCCGGGTTGGCGCGCAGCCTGTCGTACTGCTCCGGGTTCTCGTTCAATGCCAGCACCGAGCCGGTCATGGTGTTGCGCGTGGTGTCGTTGCCGCCGACGATGAGCAGGATGATGTTGCCCATGAGATTGTCGGGATCCATGAACCGCGTGGCGTCGTTGTGCGCCATCAGCGACAGCAGATCGTTGCGTGGCGCGGAATTGACGCGCTCGTTCCAGAGCTTGGACATGTAAGCGTAGCATTCGTCCATCTCGCGGCGGCGCTCTTCGGCGGAAGCAACGATGCCGCTCTTGGGCAGCGCGGTCGCGACATCGGACCAGCGCGTCAACTTGCGTCGTTCCTCCCAGGGGAAGTCGAACAGGGTGGCCAGCATCTGCGTCGTCAACTCGATCGAGACGCGCTCGACGAAATTGAAGGTCTCGTTGCGCGGCAGATTGTCGAGCACGGTCTGCGAGCGCTGGCGGATCAGTTTTGCCAGCTCGTCCAGATGCGTCGGCGTGAACATCGGCGACACCGTCTTGCGCTGCGACGAATGACGCGGCTGGTCCATGGCGATGAAGCTCGGCCAATCATAGCCTTCCGGCACGTCGCGGATTCCGATGCCGCCGAGCGTCGAGTCGGAGGAGAACAGGCCGTGGTTGGTGTCGACATGCATGATGTCGTTGTACTTCACCACCGACCAATACGGCTCGATCGGCGCGTTGGTGCAGTAATGGACCGGCTCTTCCTTGCGCAGCCGTTCGAACCACGGCCACAGGGTGTCGTCCTGGAACAGTCTCGGCGCGCCCGGGTGGAACTGCGCCAGCGGTGTCGCATAGGCCTCTTCGCGAGCCCTGCGCATGCGTTCGGCCTTGTCCACTTTAACCGGCGCTTGAATGTTCATGGTGGTTGCTCCAGTTGCTTGCTTAACCTCTCCCGCGTACAGGAGAGGGGGCGCAGCTTCCTTGTGGACGTGTCGAACTCATCTTTGCGAATCTAAGCCGCAATCTTCACCGGCAAGGTTTCAAGACCCTTCACGAAACTCGAATAGACCCGCTTGGGTTCGCCGACCACCTCGATATGGTCGAATCGCTTGAGGATCTCTTCCCAGATAATCTTGAGCTGGAGTTCGGCAAGCCGCAGGCCGACGCAGCGGTGGATGCCGAAGCCGAATGAGAGATGCGTGCGCGGCCGCGCGCGGTCAATGATGAATTCGTAGGGCTTTTCGATCGCGTCGGCGTCGCGGTTGCCCGAAACGTACCACATCACGACCTTGTCACCTTTCTTGATCTGCTTGCCGCGGAACTCGAAGTCCGCAAGCGCGGTGCGCCGCATATGGGCCAGCGGCGTCTGCCAGCGGATCACTTCCGGCACGAAGCTGTCGAGCAGCGCGGGGTTGTCGCGCAGCTTGCGATATTGCTCCGGATGCTGGCTCAGTGCGTCGAGCGAGCCGGACATGGTGTTGCGGGTGGTGTCGTTGCCGCCGACGATCAGAAGGATCAGATTGCCGAGGAAGTTCTTCGCGTCCATGTCGCGCGTCGCGGCACCATGTGCCATCATCGACAACAGGTCGCTCTTCGGCGGCTGCGCGATGCGCTCCTTCCACAGCCGCGTGAAATAGCCCGCGCATTCCGTCAGCTCGGCCTGACGCTCGTCTTCGGTGGCGACGAGGCCGTCGGGTCCGGGAATGGTGGTCGCGATGTCCGACCAGCGCGTCAACTTGCGGCGGTCCTCCCAGGGGAAGTCGAACAGCACGGCGAGCATCTGCGTGGTGAGCTCGATCGAGACGCGGTCGACCCAGTCGAACACCTCGCCACGCGGCAGATTGTCCAGGCACTCCGCCGAGCGCTGGCGGATGCTCAGCGCGAGATTGTCCAGATGCGTCGGCGTGAACATCGGCGCCACGGTCTTGCGCTGCGCCGCGTGGCGCGGCGGGTCCATCGAGATAAAGCTCTCGCGGCGCAGATCCGGATCGATGTCGCGGATGGTGATGCCGCCGAGCGAGGAGGCCGAGGAGAACACCGAATGATTGGTCTCGATCTCCATGATGTCGTTGTAGCGCGTCACCGACCAATACGGCCCGAACATCGAGTCCTTGCAATAGTGCACGGGATCTTCGCGGCGCAGGCGATCGAAATAGGGCCAGAACGTATCGGTCCTGAACAGCTCGGGGTCGCCTGGATCGAACTGCTCCAGCGGCAGTGACGTTGCGCGTGCGCGTAACGCGTCGAGCTTCGCCGCGCTTTCGATGGTCCCATGCATGACCGCTCTCCCTGACATGAACCGCGCGTTCTCGTTGAATTCTGCGCCGCGGTATTTGGTTTGCAATTACAACCCGTTGTCTGCGCCGGAGCAAGGGCGAGTTTTGCCAAGATCTCGCCGGTAGCCCGGATGGAGCGTAAGCGTAATTCGGGATTCGGGCGGCCACTGCCGCTGTCCCGGATTGCGCTTCGCTCCATCCGGGCTACGCGACATTCGCGAACGTGATCTCGCGCACGCCCTCGGCCGCGGAATCGTGCCAGAAATCGACCCGAATCGAGCCAAATCGAACCCGCCCATCTTGGGCATCGACTAATCTCTGATCTATAGTTTGATCGAACCAGATCCGCATCCCGAGGTTGCCGCCGTGAACGACATGCAATGGGCCCCCATCGGCTCCGAACCCTTACCTCCGCCGCTGCCGCCCACGCGGGTCGATTTCACCGGCAACCGCACCGAGTTTCGCAAATTGGTCACCAAGGGTGCCCTGCTCGAACTCGTCACCTTCGGCTTCTACCGGTTCTGGCTCGTCACCGACATCCGCCGTCATCTCTGGGCGAACACTGCGGTCGACGGCGATGCCGCCGAATATACCGGGCGGGCCAGGGAGCTTCTGGTCGGCTTCCTGTTCGCGCTCGCGATCCTGGTGCCGATCTACCTCGCTTACTTCCTTGTCGGCATCGAGTTCGAGCGCTGGCAGGGCTTTGCCTCCACGCCGCTGTTCATCAGCTTCTACGCCTTCGGTCAGTTCGCGATCTTTCGCGCGCGGCGCTATCGCCTGACGCGCACGGTCTGGCGCGGCGTGCGGTTCTGGATGGACGGATCGGGCTGGGCCTATTCGTTCCGCGCCATGCTGTGGGGCTTGCTGGTGTTTCTGACGCTTGGGCTCGCATTGCCGTGGCGCGAGGCTTCGCTCGAACGCTACAAGATGCGGCACACCCATTACGGCGATTTGCGCGGCGATTTCGAAGCCGACGGCTGGACGTTCTTCAAGCGGGGCTGGTGGCTGTGGCTGCTGAGCCCGATCGCGCTCGTCATTTTCCCCCTCGCTCCGTTCGTCTACGCCGAGTTCAAGGCGCGCGAATGGCGCTGGTGGCTCGACGGCATTCGCATCGGCGGCGTCAGCCTGTCCTCGGAGTTGCCGCACAACGCATTTTACGGCCTGTACTGGAAGGTGGTCGGCTGGTGGCTGCTGCTCTCGACCATTTTCGGCTTCTATATTGGCGGTGCCACCATGCTCGTCGTCCAGCTGAGCGGCGTTCCGGCCGACGAAGTCTTCGGCCCCGGAAATGCCTCCAGAAGCATCCCGATGCTGGTGATGATGGTCATCGGCTACTTCGCCGTCGCCCTTGCGGTCAACATCGTCATGCGGGTCTATCTTCAGCGCGATCTCTGGGCCAAGGTGCTGGAAACCGTCGAGGTGCACAACATTGCCGCCGCCGCGGATGTGCGCGGCAGCGCCGAGCTTGCCAGCGCGCTGGGCGAAGGCTTTGCCGATGGACTCGATGTCGCGGGATTCTGAGCTGTGAGTGACGTATTCGCCGAGGCCCCGGCGCAGTCCGCGAAGCCGACGATCTTCTTCGATGGCGTGTCGAGCCGCAGACGGCAGGTGACGCTGACGCTCAGCGACGCGCTCGAGATCGTCGAAGAGGGCGGGACGTCCGTTCGCTGGGCCTATGCCGACATCCGCCGCGCCGACAGCCCGCCCGGCATTTTGCGGCTCGCCTGCGCTTCCGCGCCGCCGCTGGCGCGGCTGGAAATCCGCGACGCTCTGCTCGCCTCAGACGTGACCGCCCGCTGCATGCGGCTCGACGAGCACCAGACTTCGCGCCGCGGCGTCGCAAAAATCGTCGGCTGGTCGATGGCTGCCGCCGTCTCCATCGTCTGCGTCGTGCTGTTCGGCGTGCCGCTCGCTGCCGACCGCCTCGCGCCGCTAGTGCCGAAACCGATCGAGCGGCGCATCGGCGATGCGTCGGAGGTTCAGGTGAAGACGATCTTCGGCCGCAATGTGTGCGAGGACGCGGCGGGGAAGGCGGCGTTCATCAAACTCGTCAATCGGCTGCGCGATGCTGCCGGCCTCGACGACGATTCCATGACCGCCGGCGTGCTGCCGACCCCGGTGCCGAACGCGTTCGCGCTGCCGGGCGGCAAGGTCTTCGTGCTCAAGGGTCTGATCGACAAGGCCGAAAGCGCGGACGAGCTCGCCGGCATCCTCGCCCACGAGCTCGGTCATCTCAAGCATTACGACAACATGCGCGGCCTGATCTACAACGGCGGCACCTCGTTCCTGATCGGCCTGTTGTTCGGCGACGTCACCGGGTCGAGCGCCGTGATCTTCGCCTCGCGCAGCGTGGTCGAGGCCTCCTATTCCCGCGAAGCCGAGACCGCTGCGGATACGTTCGCCATCGAGATCATGCATAAGCTCGGCCGTTCGCCGAAGCCCGCGGCCGAGCTGATGTTCCGCATCACCGGCAAGGAAGGCGGCGGCCTCACGTCGATCCTGGCGAGCCATCCGCTAACCGAGGACCGCCTCGCCCGCATGACGAAAGAAGACCGCCCCGCCAGCGGCCCGCCGCTGCTGACCGATGCGGAGTGGCGGTCACTGAAGGGGATCTGCGGCAGCGGCAAGATCTGAATCTCTCGCCGCCCCGCGTTGGCCCCGCGCCAAATCATCCGACGGCGAGGAACGATCCGTCGGAGTGTGGTTATCCCCCGATAGACAGCGGGAATGTTCCTCATGGCTTACGGTCGTTTCGTCACGATGATCGCGGTTTCCACCGTGATCATGTTCGGTCTGATGTATCTCAACACCTTCGCTCTGGATCACGTCTGGTACAGCCAGACCCGGACGTGGATGGCGTTGCTGATGGGCGCGGTCATGGCCGCTGTGATGCTCGCTTTCATGTGGGGCATGTACAGGAACCGTACGGCGAACCTCGCCATTCTGGCCGCCAGCGCCGTCGTGTTTGCGGTTTCGCTCTGGCTCGTTCGAAGCCAACAGACCGTGACCGATGTTGCCTATATGGAGGCGATGATCCCGCATCATTCCATCGCGGTTCTCACCAGCGAGCGCGCGCACATCAGAGATCCCCGCGTCCGCAAGCTGGCCGACGACATCATCGAAGCCCAGGTGCGCGAGATCGGCGAGATGGAACGGTTGATCGCCGACCTCAAGGAGAAGCCCGCGCCCGCGGACGCGAAGGATCTGCCGCCGCGGCCGCCGACCTGAAGCGGCCCTCGTATCACTTTGCCGGGGCGGCCGGATTGGTCGAGCCCGTGGTGACGCTCGGCGCGTTGGTCGGGCTGGTGGTGGTCGTCTGGGGACCGACATCGCGTCCATTGTAGAAGAAGACGGCTGCGACCACGGCGATCACGAAGATCGCGCCGATCGCCCAGCCCACCGGGCTGTTGCGGCGTGCTCTGTCTGCCCTGCGCTGGTCATCCTGATAGGTCATCATGCTCTCCATCGTAGAGCAGGAAAACCTTGTGCGAGCGAAGCTGTTCCTAATGTGACGCGGTTTGCAGGCCGGCGCCTATCTCGTCCCGTAGGCGCGGTCGCCCGCGTCGCCGAGGCCCGGCAAAATGAAACCGTTCTCGTCGAGACCTTCGTCGACCGCGGCCGTCCAGATCGGGACGTCCGGATGCAGTCCGCGCAGCCGTTCGAGTCCTTCGGGGGCAGCGATCAGGCAGGCGAGGCGAATATCCTTGGCGCCGCGCTCCTTCAGCCGGTCGATCGCGGCCACGGCGGTGTTGGCGGTCGCAACCACCGGCGTCACCACGATGGCCAGGCGTTCGCCGAGGTCGGACGGCGATTTGAAGAAATACTCGACCGCTGCAAAGCTGTGCGGCTCACGATAGAGCCCGATATGCGCGACGCGCGCTGTCGGCACCAGGTCCATCATGCCGTCGACGAAGGTCGTGCCCGCGCGCAGCATCGGTACGAAGACCAGCTTCTTGCCCGCGATCTTGGCCGAATGCATCGTCGCCAGCGGCGTTTCGATAACGGTATCGGCGAGTGGCAGGTCGCGCGTCACCTCGTAGCACAGCAGCATGCCGATCTCCTTGATCAGCTCCCGAAACGATTTGGTCGAGATCGATTTGTCCCGCACCAGGGTCAGCTTGTGCTGCACCAGCGGATGATCGACGATCGTGACGCCTTGCATGACGGGATGCTCCTGAAATTGATCGATGCGCAATGCGACGCGTTTGGATTACGCGTTAGAAAACCGTGCCGTCGCTGATCACCTTGAGCGGCGGCGAACCATCGGGGCGGCGCGCGAAGGCGATGGCGCGGCCCGCGGCCCAGGTGCCGCCTTCGAGAATGCTGGCGAGCGGCAATGTCTCAGGCGTGCGGCCGAGCTTTGCACGGACCAGTTCGGCCAGCTGGTCCAGCAGCGCCACCGTCAGCGCGCGCCACTCGACGACGAGCAGTGAGTCCACCGGATGCGCACATTCGGCGTCGGCGGCGTCGCGCAGGCGCAACACCTCGTGATCGACGAACAGGCCGCCATTGCGATATTCGGCAAGCCCGGTCAGGCCATCGATGTCGGTGACGTCAATTCCGGCGCGCTGCAGCGGCTCGATCAGCGAATAGCTCAGCCATTGCGACAGCTTGTGCAGGGGCACGAGGCCCGCGGTCGCGTCGTCGGCCTTGATCGCCGGATGGCGCCAGCAATCGCCGAGCGGAATCCCGGCAAGCTCAAGCCGCGACGGCCAGATTGGTCCGAGCTGGTTCAGCACCGCCGAGAGGATTGCGGGCGCGGGAACCGCGCCGCCCTTCGCCTGCGCCGCAATGTAATCGAACAGCCCGCCCGGCCGCGGCGTGTCGTGCGCGCCGAACACGTCCCCGCGCTCCGCCACCAGCTTGCCCAAGCGCCGCAGCAGATCGGTCCGCCCCTCGAGCCCGAGCAGCGGATTGGTATCGCTCACCTGAAAGGCGGAGGTGAGGGAGGCGAGGGGCAGTTTAGCAAGGATGTCCGCATCGGCCCTGAACGGCGCGCCGGCATCGCGGGAAAAAAGACCGGTCGCGAACATGTCGAGACTTGCAATCGCGAGTCCCTCGGATCGGCCGATGCTTTGTCCCGTCACGGCGTCGCGGTATCGCCACGACGCACCCGCGCCGGCATCGAGCAGCACGCTGACAATGGCAAGGTCGAACTCCGCGCGCGCCCGCGCGGCGCGATCCGGCCACGGGGCCGCGTCCGCGAGCCGCGCCCAGCGGTCGACGCCGCCAAGCACGAAATGGCGCCAGCGCGCATGGAAGGGAATCTCCAGCGTCGGATAGGCTTTTCGCGTGACAGCCAACACGGCATCGGCAACGGTGTCCATGCGATCGAGATCGATCGTGAAATGCGTCAGCCCGCCGTTCAAGCCGATCTCGAACATCTCGCCGGCACGCGCGCGAACCGCTGCTGCGCTGAGCAGCGAACGGGCCTGCAATTCCAAAGCCTCTGCCATCAATCGATCAGTATTTTTCCAGCGAACGCCCGACCACGCCGTCGACGTCCTTCTCCGGCGCGATGTCGGTGGAGTAATAGCCGGCGGCCTTCTTCGCGGCGATCTCGACATAGGCGTCGGCGGGAATGAGCTCGGGCGGGATCGGCACGCGCTCGACGATGTCGATGCCCTGCGAGGTCAACGCGTCATGCTTCATGTCGCTCATCGAGAGGAAGCGGTCGATGCGCTTCAGGCCGAGCCAGTGGATGGTATCGGGCATCAATTGCTGGAAGCGCGCGTCCTGGACGCCGGCGACGCATTCGGTGCGCTCGAAATAGGCGGCGGCCGCGTCGCCGTCCTCCTGGCGCTTGCGCGCGTTGTAGACCAGGAATTTCGTGACCTCGCCGAGCGCGCGGCCTTCTTTGCGATTGTAGATCACGAGCCCGAGCCCGCCCTCCTGCGCGCCGCGCGCGGACTCCTCGATGCCGTGAATGAGGTAGGGCCGGCAGGTGCAGATGTCGGAGCCGAACACGTCGGAGCCGTTGCACTCGTCATGCACGCGGCAGGTGATCTTGGTGCGATGGTCCGGCAGTTTTGTCACATCGCCGAACATATACACGGTGGTGCCGCCGATCGGCGGCAGGAACACCTTCATGTCCGGCCGGGTCACCAGTTCGGGGAACATGCCGGCGGTCTGCTCGAACAGCGTGCGCCGCAGCTCGGTCTCGTTGGTCGCGAAGCGTTCCGCAAGGCCCGGCAGATACCAGACCGGATCGATCGCGATCTTCACCACCGACACGCTGCCATTGGCATGCACGACGTCGCCGTCGGCGCGTAGGCGCTTGGCGGCGAGCGCCTCGCGGATCTCCGGCAGGTCCAGTCGCGCACGCGTCACCGCGATGCTCGGCCTGATGTCGGAACCCTCGGCGATCTCCTTGCCGAAATTCTCGGCGACGAGATGCCCCCAGGGATCGAGTGCGACGATTTTTGCGGGATCGCTCCATTGCGGGAACGGCCCGATGGTCGCGGCCGGAAAGGTGTTGGTGAGATCGGGCCTACGGATCGGATCGAGCGCGCCGGCGGACACCGCGAGCGCGCGGTACATCGCATAGGACCCGCCATGGCTGCCGATCACGTTGCGATCCCCGGCGCGCGACACCGTGCCGATGATCGGCCCGCGGGCCCGTGCGTCGGCGGCGCCCCAGTGGATCGGGAAGGCCGCCTTCCGGCCCGGCTCCGGATGGGAGGTGAGGCGGATGTGGTCGGTACGGTTCGCTCGGCTCATGACCAAACTCCCAAAAAGCCAACGGCCCGCCGCTCGGACGGGCCTGGCTCTGCGGCGTTGCCGGTGCGGTCACCGGCGACGCAATCCAACATATTGTAGCGGCCAGCCACGACAGACAAGTTAATCGTGCTGCACAGGGCAGGCGGCTCGCGGCCAAATCCCCGTCATCACCGAGCCGGCAGGGGCTGCGTGAGAGCCACGCCACCACACTGGCCGACCTCGATGAAATCGCTGTAAGGCGATGAAGTAATTATGTTTTTCGTGCTTTCAAGGGGCGGTGCACGGCTTGCGTGGCGGGCGTCGAGTTTCCGGACAAAACGTGTCATCAAACCAAACGTACAGATCGCCTTTGCCCGATCGCCTGCCTCATCGTCTTCCCTGGAGACCGCCATGCCCGCCGCCGCCTACATCGATCCCCGCAACGGACAGCTCTATCCGCTCGACCAGCCGCGCTGGTGCTCGGACGAGCGCACGCCGCTGCTGGTGACGCCGGGGGAAGGGATGTCGCGGGAGGAGATCGAGCCGCGCACGCGATCGCTCTGGCGCTACCGGGCGGCGCTGCCGGTCGAGATCAAGACTCCGATCACGCTCGGCGAAGGCTGCACGCCGCTGGTCCAGCAGGCCTGGGGCGAGCTGCGCCCGTTCTTCAAGCTTGAATGGTTCAACCCCACCGGCAGCTTCAAGGACCGCGGCTCCGCCGTGATGCTGTCCTTTCTTCGGCAGATCGGCGTCGAGGCCATTCTGGAGGACTCGTCGGGCAATGGCGGCTCGTCGATGGCGGGGTTAGGTGCCGCCGGCGGCATGCGCGTGAAGATTCTCGCGCCTGCATCGACGTCGCCGGCCAAGATCGCGCAGGTCCGCGCCTATGGCGCGGCGGTGCAGCTGGTCGAGGGCCCGCGCGAGGAATCGGAGGCCGAGGCCATCCGGCAGTCCAGCCAGACCTTCTACGCCAGCCACAACTGGCAGCCGTTTTTTCTCGAAGGCACCAAGTCGCTCGCCTACGAGATCTGGGAAGATCTCGGCTTTCGCGCCCCCGACAACGTCATCGTCCCCGTCGGCGCCGGAAGCTCTCTGCTCGGTTGCGCCTTTGGTTTCCGTGAGCTGTTGAAAGCCGGCCAGATCACCAAGCTGCCGCGCCTGTTTGCGGCGCAGCCGCTCAATTGCTCGCCGATCGATGCAAGCTTCAAGGCGGGCGTCGACACGCCTGTCGTCCGCGAGGTCAACAAGACCATCGCCGAAGGCACTGCGATCAAGCATCCGCTGCGCCTGCGCGAGATCATCGGCGCGTTGCGTGAGAGCGGCGGCGGCACCATCGCGCTCACCGAGGATGAGATCGTCGCCGCGCTGCGGCGTCTGGCGCGGCAGGGCCTGTTCGCCGAGCCGACCAGCGCAAGTGCTGCCGCCGCGCTGGACAAACTATCCGCCACCGGTGCCATCAGGGCGAACGAGACCACGGTTGCGGTCCTCACCGGCACCGGCCTCAAGGCCGCGACCATCGTTGCCGATCTGGTGCAATAGGACCGCGAGGAGGCGAAGCCGTCGCCGTCATGGGCCCGCGTTGAACCTTTGGTATCCGTCGTCAGCCTCATGGAAACTGACCTCGAGCGAAGGGAGAGTTCCATGACCGCGCAAGACCCGTTTGCTGGTTTCAAGGCAGTCCAGAAGGAAGCCTGGTCGCTGTTCACGCCGATGGAGGTGTTCACGACGCCCTCGGCCGCCAAGCTCGTGAGTTTCGCCGGGGTCGCGACCGGCCAAAGGCTGCTCGACGTCGGCTGCGGCACCGGCGTCGCCGCGATCACGGCGGCGCGCCGCGGAGCGAAGGTCAGGGGTCTCGACCTATCGCCTGTCCTGGTCGAGCGCGCCCGCGAGCACGCGCAGCTGGCGAACCTCGATCTCGACTTCACCGAAGGTGACGCCGAAAGCCTGCCCTACGGCGACAACGAGTTCGACGTCGTGCTCAGCCAGTTCGGCCACATGTTCGCGCCGCGCCCCGAGGTCGCCATCGGCGAGATGCTGCGCGTGCTGAAGCCCGGCGGCACCATCGCCTTCTCCACCTGGCCGCCGCATCTCTATGTCGGGCGGATGTTCGCGTTGATCGGCCGCCATCTGCCGCCGCCCGAGGGCGTGGCATCACCGGTGTCGTGGGGCGATCCGAAGATCGTCGCCGAACGTCTCGCGGGGAAAGTGAAGGACATCGCCTTCGACATGGACATCATGACACCGTCCGCACTCAGCCCGCAGCATTTCCGCCGCACCATGGAAACGACGATCGGGCCTTTGATCAAGCTCGTCGCCCAGTACAAGGACGAGCCGGACAAGCTGCGGAGTTTTCGCAGTGAGTTCGAGGCGCTGATCTCCGAATATTTCGATGGAAGCAACAACGTGATGCGCCAGCAATTCCTGATGTCGAAGGCGAGGAAGGTGTGAGGCGGCGTTGACAGTGACTTCCCTTCTCCTCTTGCGGGAGAAGGTGGAAGTTCTCTACTCCTTCAGTTCGTTCACCCGCTTCACCCAGATGCGCACATCTGTGAGCACGTCGGGCAGCACCGCCTTGACCTCATGTATGGTCATGCCGGCCTTGATGCGGGGATCGTAGAGCAGGTTGAGGATGTACTGGTCGTAGACGTCGAAATAGCCCATCGAGACGTTGTCGTTGAACATGGTCCAGGGCACGCTCGCGGTGTCGTTGATCGGGCCGAGCGATTGCAGCAGCTCCTCATAGGCGCAGTCGAGAAAGGTGAAATCGCCGTTGTCCACGGTGAGGATGACGTCGGAATGCTCGATCTCGAAATTGTCGTTCTTGCGAAAGCCGGACAGGCATTGCGGATCGAGCGAGGTGCGGATCTCGCGGGCCTTCTCCGCACCGTAAAAGCTCGAGATGGTGCGGAACAGATCGCGGTCGCGCACGAGCTTCACCCGCACATTTGCAGCCTCGCTGCTGTCGATCATGGCGATGTCGAGATGCTGCACGCGCTTGCCGATGTCGGCCACGACCTTTGCGAGCTGCGCCTTGCGGTCGGCGCGGTCGCTCTCGGCGAACACGCGCACCGGTCCGTCGAACTTGCGGATGCGGTCGACACGGCCGGCGAGGTGGTATTCGGCGCCGAACGCCGTCTTGAGAAAGCCATCGACGATCTCGCCGTCGGTAAAGCTCTTCTTCTCGGCGCGCTGGCGCGAGGCGATCGCAGGCAATTCGCCCGCGACGGCGATGGTAGCGGTGTCAGGGGCAAACGCGACGGTGGCGAGCGCCAGCAGGGCGATGCGATAGCCGGACGAAGAAGGGGCCGATGCGCTCATTGCCGGGTGACGCTGCCGTATTCGGAAGCGACGCACAAGGCCGCATATTTACCAGCCCTGCGGGTTCCTGCCGGAATTCGAGCGCCTCTGCGTGGGGTGGGCAAAGCGAAGCGTGCCCACCATAGTAATCCAGTTTGCCGACACGTGGTGGGCACGGCGCAAGTGCGCCTTTGCCCACCCTACGGAATCCTGCGCGGCGCTAGTTGTTCAGCACGACCACGGTGGTGCCGACCCCGACGCGGCCGTAGAGGTCGCTGACGTCGTCGTTGGTCATGCGGAAGCAGCCCGAGGACACCGCCTGGCCGATCGTCTCCGGCTCGTTGGAGCCGTGGATGCGGTAGAGCGTCGAGCCCAGATACATCGCGCGCGCGCCGAGCGGATTCTCGACGCCGCCCTTCATGTGACGCGGCAGGTCCGGCCGGCGGGCCAGCATCTGCGACGGCGGCGTCCAATCCGGCCATTCCTTCTTGGCGGTGATCCTGTGCACGCCGCCCCAGCGGAAGCCATCGCGGCCGACGCCGATGCCGTAGCGCAGGGCCTGGCCGTTCTGGAGCACCAGGTAGAGCCGGCGCTCCGAGGTGTTCACCACGATCGTGCCGGGGGCGTAATTGCCGTTATACATGACGGTGGTGCGGGGGACCGGGCTCGAGCCGCCGCGGAAGAAGTTCGGGCCGCCGCCCATGATGTCGCGCGAGTCGAACTCCTCGGCGAAGGCACCGCCGGCGGTAGCCGACAGCAGTGCGATGGCGGCAAGCGGCGCGGCAAAATACCGGATCATAGTTCCCCCAGCAAAAAATCGATTCAACTGCAGTCACAGGCCATATTTGCGAGCTTTCCGCAAGCCACGCCACCGTGAGGGAGGCATCCTTAATGAATGGCGTTACCAAATCGGCAACCATGCCAATTTGCCGGAAAGCATTAGCCAAACGGGCGCATCGCAGGGCGGCGATGCCGGCTATTGCTTTGACGAGACGAGCGAACAATGATTGATCGGACGGATTGTTGGAACATTGCCGGTTGCAGGAGCTGACGGATGAACGGTGCGGAAAGTCTGGTGCGGACGATGGTCAAGGGCGGGGTCGACGTCTGCTTCTCCAACCCCGGCACCTCCGAGATGCATTTTGTCGCAGCGCTGGACCGCGTGCCCGGCATGCGTTGCGTGCTCGGCCTGTTCGAAGGCGTGGTGACCGGCGCCGCCGACGGCTATTTCCGCATGAAGGGCACGCCGGCCTCGACGCTGCTGCATCTCGGCCCCGGTCTCGCCAACGGCCTTGCCAATCTGCACAACGCCAAGAAGGCGAATTCCGGCATCGTCAACATCGTCGGCCAGCACGCCGTCTACCACATCGGCTACAACGCGCCGCTGACCTCCGACATCGAGGGTCTGGCCCGGCCGATGTCCTCCTGGGTCCGGACCTCGCCGGACTCCAAATCAGTCGCCGCCGACGGTGCCGCGGCGATCGCCGCCGCCAAGAGCGCGCCGCCGCAGATCGCGACCCTGATCCTGCCCGCCGACACCGCCTGGAACGAAGCGGATGGCATCGCCGAGGTTCCGGCCGATCAGCAGCGCGCGAGCTATTCGCCGCAGGCGGTCGAGCAGGCCGCAAAAATCCTGCACGGCGATGGCGAGGGCACGCTGCTGCTGATGACCGGCAGTGCGCTGAGCGAGCAGGGGCTGGCGCTGGCCGAGCGCATCGCCGCCAAGACCGGCTGCACCGTGATGGGCCCGACCTTCCGTCCCAGGATGGCGCGCGGCCGCGGCCGCTTCTCGATCGATCGCATCCATTACGTGATCGACAACGCGCTGCAGATGCTGGCGAGGTTCCGCCATATCGTGCTGGTCGAGTCCGACGATCCCGTGGCCTTCTTCGCCTATCCGAACAAACCGAGCATCCTCAAGCCGGAAGGCTGCGACGTGCATCGCATGACCTCTTGGGGTGAGAATTCGGTGGCAGCGCTGGAAGCGCTCGCCGGCGCGGTGAAGGCCAGCGCGAAGGACGTCAAGCCGCAGGCCTCGGCCGAGCTGCTCAAGCCGACCGGCGCACTGACCCACGCCTCGATCGCGCAGTCGATCGCCTATGCGATCCCCGAGAATGCGATCCTGGTCGACGAATCCCTCACCACCGGCCGCGCCTTCTTCCCGCCGACGGCGGCGGCTGCTCCGCACGACTGGCTCCAGAACATGGGCGGCTCGATCGGCTTCTCGACGCCGCTCTCGATTGGTGCCGCGATCGCCTGCCCGGACCGCAAGGTGATCTGCATGGTCGGCGACGGCAGCGCGATGTACACGATCCAGTCGCTGTGGACCCAGGCTCGTGAAAACCTCAACATCGTCACCATCGTGTTCGCCAATCGCATCTACCAGATCCTGCGCGGCGAGTTCGACAATGTCGGCGCCGGCGAGCCCGGCCAGCGCGCCAACGACATGCTTCGCCTCGACCGGCCGACGCTGGATTTCGTGGCGCTGGCCAAGGGCATGGGCGTGCCCGGCCGCGCCGTTACCAACGCGGACGAGTTCAACAAGGCGCTGGCCGAAGCCGTCGCCGAGCCCGGTCCGCGGCTTATCGAAGTCCAGATGTAAGAACTGCTCGATCGCGCCGCGAATTCCGGCCCTCATGTAGCCCGGATGGAGCACAGCGTAATCCGGGACATTGTGCGTTTTGCGAGAACCCGGATTGCGCTACGTTCCATCCGGGCTACTCACGGCTTTGAAATGGAGCGCCGAGTGGCCGGGGGGCAAGATGCAGACCGAGCTGAACAAGGTGATCGCGGCGCTCCGGGACTTCTACGCCCACGAAGCATTCCTGTTCGAGAAGGACATCGGCGAGCGTGCCATCACGCACCGCTTCGCTGTATATCTGGAGAAGCAATTCTCCGGCTGGTCGGTCGATTGCAACTACGACCGGCTCGGCGAACGTACGCTGCATCTGCCGCACGGCACCATCATCTCGACCGACGATCACCTGGGCAAGTCGATCTATCCTGACGTCGTCGTGCATCAGCGCGAGATCCCGAACAATCTGCTGACCGTGGAGATCCGCAAGGCGAGCAATCACACCGCGCTTGATCACGACCAGCATAAGCTGATGGCGCTGACCGATGCGCATGTCTGGTTCGCCTTCTGGATCGGCGTGCTGCTGGTGCTGGACAAGAACAACGTGACGATCTCGGAAGTCTATGTCAGCGGCGTCCTTGAGCAACCGCTGTCGCGCTGGTTCGCGACCCGGCTGGAGGAGATCGGCCTGAGGGCTGCGCGTTAAGGCGAGTGCCGAGATTGTCGCGTTTAATTCAGCTATTGCTTTGAGTCATAATCCAAGGGCGATCTCGGCCCATTTCAACATGCGGTCGCTATTGAGGAATGACAGCACCGCCGGCTCCAGTGACGCGGTCGCGCCCGGTGCGAGCAAAGCCGTCGCGGCTACCATGTCGCAGCGTTGATTGAAGGCGAGTGAGAGCGCGGCCTTGGGGTTCCCTTCGACGCGATATGCCCGGCTGCGGCCGCGCATCGGACCGACGACGATCTCTCGGCCGGCAGCCGTCGGCGTTGCCCTCCCAATCAGCGCCAGGTCGCCCATCTGTTCGAGGTCGCCGTCGTCGGCGACTCCGGTAGCGCAGTTGCAAAAGCCGAGCTTGGGGCGAACGTAGAGCTGGACCTCGCCGCCGCAATCTTCGGCCTTGCAGCGGAACGCTTTTCCTTTCCCCCAGGGGTCCGCGCCGAAAGGCCAGTCGATTTCCGTCCACACCGGGCGGACCTCGCCGGAGGCCGATGTTGCGCGTGCCGGTTCACCGGATCGCAATATCCAGACCGCAGCGGCTGCGCAGAGCAGCGCACTGGCTGCGCTGATTGCAACGAATTTGCTGGTCAGGCGCATGGACGTTGCCGCGGCCCCTTTGCTAATTCTGAGCCATCAACTTTCGTGCGGCCGCGAGGTCTTCCCGAGACGAGTCGCCATTTCTCGCCGTTTCGACGACTTTCGCGTAGTACTGGCGGGCCTTCACAGCATCCCCCGCTTTCTCGGCCGCGCGAGCGGCGCCGATGGTCGCGCCAAAGCGGTTCGGCTCCTTGCGCATGGTGCTTTCGAACGCGGCCAATGCTTCCGTCGCCATGCCACGTTCGAGCAGCATGGTCCCGTAAAGCTCGCGTGCGGGGGCAAGCGGACCCGGCGTCACGATGGATTTCTCGGTCTTGTCTTCGGCATCGGCGGCAAGGCGCATCGCTTCCAGCGCATCCGCCTGTTTCCCCAGGGCGTTGAGCTGCCAGGCTGTAGCGACCTGCCGCTGAATGTCCACGATTTCGGTCCAATAGGCGTCCTTGTCCTGCTGCAGCTTGTCCCGCAACTCTGCCAGCTTGGCGATGTCCGCCGTTGCTGCGTCTGCATTGCCGGAGCGCGCGGCGCCAAGAGCGCGGGCGAAATAGGTGATCGCATCGACATAGGCAAACCGGCTCGGCTCGACCTTCAGCGCAGCAGCGCCCTGCCAATCACCACGCTCGACCATATAGCGCGCCTGGCTGGCTGCTATCGCGTAGGGACCGGCGCGGACAGCCGGCGCATAGCCCGTGGTCGCAACCATGTCCGCGATGACCTCGCTGGCTCGGCTGTCCTGCGCAAGCTGGAGCAGGGCGTAGACCATATAGTCGTCGGCATGCAGCTGCTCGCTTGGGTCCTTGCCCTCCTTGGCAGCCTTGGCGGAACGGCTATTGGCGTCGATGGATTCGTTCCAGTAGCCGACGCGCGTGAAGATGTGCGACGGCATATGCAAGGCGTGCGGTGCCGCCGGCGCGATCTCGGAATAGCGCTTGGCAGCGTCGAGTCCTTGCTCTGCGATCGCCGGATAGTCATAGAGGTGGATCAGATAATGCGCGACGCCGGGATGCCGCGGCTGGCGCTTGAAGATCGGCTCCAGGATAGCAGCGCCCTTGAGCTGGTTGGCATAGGTCTTGTCGTTTGGTGACGCCGTGACATTCAGCGTAATGGCGTAGGCGATCTGCGCCTCGTCATCATCGGGATAGCGCGCGGCGACGGCTTCGGTTGCCTTGAGATAGGCCTGTGCGCGCTGGCCAAACGTCGTCTTTTCGTCGCCCGAATAGAAGGCCAGCAGCGCGTCGATATAGTCGCGTTCGCGTTCGCTCTTGGCGCCGAGTGCCTTGGCCTTCTGCAGCGCGGCGATACCTCCGGTGAGGTTTTCCTTAGGCGCGGGAAAATGCGGATTGTACAGCAGGCTCAGCGCAATGCCCCAATAGGCGATCGCGCATTCCGGATCGGCCTGCAGCGTCTCCTCGAAAATTTCCTTTGCGGGCCGGTACCAGAACGAGTGCTGATAACGCATCCCGCGATCGAAGCGGCGCTGCGCCACCTCGTTGCAGGAGGTCTGGAAGTGCACCTTGCCAAATTGCTCATCGGCCCCGTCCTCCGCGCGTGCGGCGGGCGTGCCGGAAATCGAGCTCAGGGTAGCGAGGGCGAGAAGAGAGACGGTTCTCAAGGCGAGCGCGCGCATCGGCCCCTCCGTTTTCTGTTCAGAATAAATCTGGTCAGATGGCGCCGATAAAACCGAGGGCGCCGAAGTTCGTACTGCTGAGAATTGGCAATGGCAATTGCGTTTTTGAAGGATTTCTCCATTCGCGATGCGAGTCAACAGGAAGCGGACGGATTCGCGTTAGGGAAGCACGCCTGTCAGGAGCCATCCGCCCGCCCGTCGTGCGAGTGGGCCACAAGGCAGCTCGCACGACGACCGGCCTTGCACCATCGTCCGTTACCCGCTCAATGCAGCGGATCGCCCTGGCCGAGCGCGTAGGCGACGAGGTCCTTCAGCGCGAAGCTGGAGCCGGTCACCGGCGTCCATTGCGGATCGAGCGACAGCACGGAGGAATTGTCTCCGAACATCATGCCGAGGAAGACCTCGGCGACGATGCGGCCGCCGACCGGCCCGAGCTGCGGGGTCTTGACGGTGGCGGGCCCACCGGTGGCGGGGATTGCCATGTCCGTCGCGTTTTGCCGCGCCTCGGCCAGGATGTAGGCCCACAGCGGGCAGTTGCCGGCGAACACGCCGTTCGCGATGGTCGCGATCTTGACTTGCGGATCGCCCGGTCCCGGCTCGTCGACGGCCTTGCCGATGATGATCTCGTCGTCGGTCAGCGGCGTCAGGTTCATCGCCCTGGCGACGGCCTGGCCCGACGGCAGTCCGAGCCGCCAGCTGCGCTCGAGATTGCGTAGCGCCAGCGACGCCGGATTAGAGGCGACTTCCGGCGGCAGCTTGCGCAGCGGGTCCACCAGCGAGGCATCGATGCGATAGGCGAACTGCAGCCGTCTCTTGTTGTCGGGATTGGTATCGTCGTCCTCGACGCCGTAGGGGCGGGTGTCGAGATCGATGAAGCGGCCCCAATCCATGGCGCGTCCCGGTCCCATCGCGCGGAAGCCGGTCAGTGCGTTGTGGTCGGGATTGTTGGGATCGGGGAAGATCTGCAGCAGCATGTTGGCGGCGTCGTTCAGCCGGTAGCCGGGGCGGATCATGGAGTGCCCGAGCCGATAGGCCGCGACCGAGAACTCGACCGGCATGAACGGATAGGTCTTCCAATGGTAGTAAGCGAGCTTGCTGCGGTCGTATTGACCTGCGGTCTTCAGCTCGTCCAGCACGCTGGCGTGGACAATGCGCGGCAGGAAGTCGTTCAGCACCACATACTGATAGTGGAATCGAACGCGCTGCTGCACGTCTTCGAACGACAGGCTGTCATTGTCGTCGACCATGCGGTTGTGAAAGCGCAGCATCAAGGCCTGGAATTGCGAGACGATGCTGTTCTCGTCGTTGCGGGGATCGCCGATCAGCGCGCGGCCCTTGAACCGCGGCAAATCGACTGCATCGGGCACGCCGGCGCCGGTGACCTTCTCGCCGAGGCGGAACTTGATGCCGTCATACATGTAGGGCTGGTCGTTCGGGCCGCGGCCGTAGAGATTGTCCATGTCGAGCGACGGTGTGCGGAAGTCGACGAGCCCGTCGGGATCCTGCTGCTTGGTCAGCGAGCTGACCGGATCGAAGGTGATGTCGTGGTCGATGAACTGGCCGAAATAAGTGTAGAGCGAGGGAATGCCGCTCTCTTCGGCGTCCGGCCCGTCCTTCGGTCCGTCGAAGCCGGCGACCATCTTGTCGGCGAGCGCCGACAGGTTTGCAACATTGTCGGAATCGTTCGGGCCGAATTTGGCCGGTGCGAGCTTGCGGAACATGCGGCCGAAGCGGCCTTGCGAAAGCGGCGAACGCGTTGCGTTCAGACCGCGCGGAACAATTGCGTGGCGGCTGCTCATTGAAACACCTTCCTGAAAAGTCGGATGAAACAGTTCGGGCTCAAGTTCCTCGCGCTGGAGTTTGCAGCCTAGGCGCGATCACGCCTGCCACGAGCGAGATGGATCACAATTGCCCGTCATCAAAATTTTCGGAAGGAGACGCCCGCCTGCAAGCCACGGCGGCGCATCGTGAATATTCTCCGTGGCGAAGACGGATAACATTCTCGTCATCGACGGACGCAGGCGGCTTCGCACAGTTTCAATTCGCCGAGGTATCGGCGACGCGGATCGTTTTCACGCAAAAATTGTGGCGGCGCGCGCGTCATGCGCGCACGCCGCGAATTCGTCAGTAGTCGCGCTGCTGCGAGAACGCGTAGCGCGGGTTGATGCCGCAATAAGACGACGTGCCGGACGCGCTGGCGAGGCACTGCTGATAGCTGGCGAACTGGCAATTGCCGGGGTAACCCCACGAGCGGCCCTGGATGCAATATCGATCGTTCGCAGGATGTGCCTGGGCGGCCGGGGCTGCTACGGCCATCAGGGCCGCGAGCGATGCGAGTGTGAGGATGGTGCGACGCATTTCAGTCTCCTTCGAGAGCGAGTGGATAGGAATGTCAGCGGGCCTGGCTCGTCTGTTGCAAAGTCATGCCTGTGTTGGTGTCGGCGAACGGCTTTTGCGTTCGCGACAAGGCACATCATGACGCAGCCTGCCGCCGGCAATGTGATCTCGGCCACAGTTCACGACGGGGTTCCGGCCTATCGTGAACGGACTTGCACGCGTCGATCCCGGAGAACTACGCTTGCCTTGTTCGGATCAGGAATTTTGGAGGTTCTAATGCAAAAATCATACTTGCTGGCTGCGACAGCAGCGCTGGCGCTTCTCATGCAGACACCGCTTGCGCTGGCACAGGGCGCACCAACCGCCGCAGGAACGGCGGCGCCTGCGGCGACAACCGCCGCGCCGGCAGCGACGACGACAGCGCCGGGCGCCACCAATGACGCTTCCAGCCAGCCGACCGACTCCAAGAAGAGTGCGTCGAAGAAGCCGGCGAAGAAGAAGATGACGCGGCAGCAGGAGATCGATCACTCGGTCGACAGCGGCACGGTGCCCGCGCGCTACCGCAGCTCGGTGCCGAAGCAGTACCAGCAATACGTTCCGTTCGATAAGCAGTGACGGATCCACGGCGGCGCGAAATGATCGGGCATCGCGCCGCCGGTGCCATCGCGAGACGGTCGTGAAACAGGATCTTGGCCGGGCGGAATCCGGCCATACATCCCCAGTGGCGGTCCGCGCGAGCGGTGCTAGAGTAGGTCGAAGCCTGGGGGGAGTTATGAGTGACGACGTGAGGGATGCTGGCCTTGTGGCCATGATCAGCAGCATCCTGGGAGGCAACAAGCGCGCCGCACAAAGTGTCGCGCCACCGCCGCTCATCGAGGTTCCGCCGCCGACTGCGCCCACGAACGGATTTTTTGAGCTGGTCGAGCCCGTCCCCGATACGCCGCCGGCCAAGCCCGAGAACAACTCAGAGAACGATTCCGAGAGCGCGCCCAATGCGGCGCCGGCTGCCGCGAAGCCGGTCGAGCCGCCGGCGAAGATCGCCACGACGCCTGATGGCAAGCAGTTGCTGCCTGCTGAAGCAATCGCGGATCTCGTCCTGGGCGAGCTGCGCAAGCTGGAGAATTTTCCGGCGACCGGCGCCTCCGTCACGGTCTACGGGTACAGGCACTGGAACGCGATGATCACCTTCGCGCCGTTCTCGGCCACGTTCCGGGATGCCACGCGGTTCCGCCAGGCCATGCCGGACATCGTCTTCAAGCTGCGCCGTTTCGTCGAACTTGAGATATGATCCGGGAGATCGCCAGCTTCGGCCCGCCGCAATTCCTCGCGGCGCGACGGTGCCGGCCGTGAGCCCGAACAGTTCGACAGGATTTTCGACTTGAGCGTTGCCTTTACCAAAGAAGAGAGCGCGGAAACCGCCGCCGAGACGCTGCTGCCGGATCGGCCGATCTCGCCGCATCCGAACCTCGTGACGGAAGCGGGCTTGCAGGCGCTGCAAAGACAGCTTCAGGACGCACGCGAGGCCTATGAAGCCGCGCAAGCCATCGAGGACGTCAACGAAAAGCGCCGGCAATCGGCGGTGCCCTTGCGTGACGCCCGCTATCTCACCGAACGGCTGCGCACGGCGCAGGTCGTTCCCGCCCCGGCCTCGACCGATATCGTGGCCTTCGGCAGCACGGTGACCTTCAGCCGCGCCGATGGCCGCGTGCAAACCTATCGCATCGTCGGCGAGGACGAAGCCGACCCCAAGGCCGGCTCGATCTCGTTCGTGGCGCCGGTGGCGAAGTCGTTGATGGGGAAGGCGGTCGGGGATGTCGTGGGGGCGGGTGCGCAGGAGATCGAGATTTTGTCGATTGGGTAGGGGACGTTTATCGATGGTTTCCGCTGTGTCCGCGCAACAAGGCGCGATAGCTGGATGAGGCGGTTTCTGTCGGGAGCATTGCCGTTCTACGCGCTGGCCGGATTGGCCATGTGCATGTACCTCGTCCTGTACAAGACTGATCTCTTCGACTTGAACGCCATCGTCCAGGATGCGACCGGTTCGTCGTGGTTTCTGGTCTTCATTTTCGTCTGCGTGCTGCTGGAGTCGGTCTTCCCGTATTTTGGCTATTTTCCCGGAACCGCTCTCATCCTGATGTCCGTGGCGCTCAATCCGAAGCCCGCGGACGTCTCCGTTTTCATCGTGGCGTGGCTGGCCATCATCGTGGGCGCCGTCCTGAGCTACGGGCAGGCTCGCTTTTTCCGACCGCTGTTGCAGCGGGTCGCCTCAAAGGCGGCGCTGAACCGGTGTGAGTCCTTGCTCGATGCCTACGGCCCTTACGCGCGAATTGCCCTGTTCGTTCATCCCAACGCCTGCGCGATGTATTTCACGGCACTCGGCCTCCTCGGCCGCAACCTGACGCGCGAACTCGCCTATCTCGGCGTGGGTGCAGCAGTTTCCGTGGGCGTTCTGTTCGTCGTCGTGAGCAGACTCGTGTCGTCCGTAGGCACCACCGACGACGGGGAATTGCAGCTGCTGCTGGCCGCAGCACTGGTCGCCATCGGGACCTTCGTCGGTCTGTACGCGGCCTGGCGGCCGGCGCGGGTTGCTTGACGCTTGAGATGGCGTGGGCGTCGATCGGCGCGGTCTCACCCCTTGCTCCGTCATTGCGAGCGCAGCGAAGCAATCCAGTCTGTCTCCGCGGAAAGACTCTGGATTGCTTCGCTGCGCTCGCAATGACGACGTGACATCATGCGCAAAGCAAAGAGCTAGTGCCCCAAGGGCGATGACCAATACTTCCCGCTCAGGCCACCGCGACGATGCCATCATGCCGGTGTTTTGCCCGGCGAGTCAAATCCGATTTCGGAAAAATAGCATAGTGGTAACCCCTTGATCCGACTGAGGTCGGCTACTGTGCATGGGGTTGTTTTCGACATTTTTGATTGAGGCGGTCCCGACACATCGCCAGGCGTCGGCGATGGGTCCGCGATCAGCAGGGTTCAGGAAGGTGAATGGTGGGCGCACAAGGGATCGAACCTTGGACCTCTCCCGTGTGAACCACAATCGGTAGATCCAAGCTAACCAAATCCAGCCATAGTTGAGATGTAAAAACTATTTAATTGACGTTGGTTACGGCCCTGTGTGGCCATAGGAGGCCATAGGTGGCCTTACTACATTTTGTATGCCCCCGTTGTGCCCGCCGTGGATTTTCCCTTGGGGCACAAAACGGGGGAGGTCTGAGACCCGGTTCTGTTCGAGGACTGACCGCCGTTGTTGCGGGGCACACCGGGCAGAGAGAGGGAAGGATTCATGACGGAGCCGGCCAACCAGCTGACACTCACCGACGCGGTGATCCGCAACGCGACGCTGCCGCCGGGGAAGGCGCAGCATTATCTCCACGACGACAAGCTGCCCGGCCTCGCTTTGCGCATGCGCGCCACCGGCGGCCGGACCTGGGTCTACCTTTTCACCAAGCCGGGGGTGAGGGGGACCCAGCGCAAGACCCTCGGCGCGTGGCCCAAATATAATGAGAAGGCCGCGCGCAAGGCCGCCACCATCGCCGCAGGCGAGGTCGTCAAGGGCTTGGACCCGAACGATGCGAAGCGCGAGGCGAGGCGGAAACAGGCAGCCGAAAAGCAACGCACCACGCTCGCGACGCTCATTGTTGAAGATGGTCCCTACCAGACGTCCTTGACCGAACGTCAAGTCGTCAACTGGAAGCCAGCAGTGTCGGCGCTGCGGCGCGGGCTCAAGGATCACGCCGAGAGCGGCGTGGGGGACCTGACACGACGGCAGATCATGGCTGCGGTCGACAAGATTGCCAAGACCGGTAAGCGCGGCGCAGCCAAGGACTTGCGCAAGCACGTGCATACCTTCCTCGAATGGTGCGTCGGCGAAGGTTATGTCGAGCACAACGTGCTCGCCGGCTATCGCGCGCCCAAGGAAACCCGGGCGCAAAGGGTCGGACGCCGAACGAAGGGTCGCGCGCTGAGTGATGAGGAAATCATCAAGGTCTGGGGTGCAACCGGCAAGCTCGGGGCTTTCGGTCTCCTGGCACGGATGTGCCTGCTCGGTGGCCCGCGGCGCAGTGAGCCTACGATGATCGAATGGCGAAAGCACATCATGGACGACCGTATTACTTTCGATGCAGCGTGGACCAAGATGGGGCTACACCACGATGTGCCGCGCACTCACCTGGTTGACGAGATGCTCACGGCCGCGAAGCATTTCCAGCGGGCAACCTCCGACTATGTCTTCCCGTCGCCAAAGACGGGCGGCCAGATGTCCGGCTTTACCAAGATGGTCAACCGCCTGGTCAAGGAAGCGGGCGTCGCCAAGTTCACCATGCATGACTTGAGGCGCAGCTTGCGCACCATCATGTCACGCTGTGGCTACGACAACGAAATCCAGCGGCTGTGTGTTGGGCAAAAGCCAAGCGGAATCGATCAGGTCTACAATCATGACGAACAGTGGATCATCCGCAAGATGGCGTTCGAAGCGGCTCACGACTACATTGCGGAGTTGGTCGGTGCGAAACGGGTCGGCAAAATCGTGCGTCTGCAGCGGACGAATCCGCTTGACCCGATCAAGGCCGAGCTCCTCGGGCGTCTCCGTGAGCATTTTGCGGCTGAGGCGCCTTAGTAGCTCCATTGCACTTGGCCAGACAGTCAACAGTGCATCAACACGATAGAGCGGCTGCCATCGATATATCGCCATTTCAGCGGGTGGTTCGGATTGCGCCGCCACTGCTCCAGTGCTGTTGTCGGCAGGCAATGACTCGCGATCGCACGTCAGCGGCGTACGTTTCAACAATCTGCTAGTCGACGCTGTTGGTCCGTTTTGACAACCGAGCGGTGAGCCAGCCGCCACTATCACCAGACGGACAAAAGCTCAGATCTGAGATGGTCGGGCCTTTCGATGGGACCCGCGCCGGGCGTGCAAGATCTTCAAGCGGACTCTGTCGCGCGTTCGACTGATAATTATAGGTTCGGATGCTCGATCGAGGGGAGCGGCTTCGAACAGCCCGAAGCTTGCGCCGTCCATAACCGGCACAATCCGCACCAGCCGGAAACCTGCGCGGTGTAACAGCGACCGATACTCGGCATTGCTCAAGCCTTTTGCTGCGGTATGGTGGCAAGCTTTTCAAAAGATGCAGCAGTGCTGTCCTTTTGACCCCCAAATCCATGGTGATACTGTTGTAAGGGCGGTCTGTCCGGGAGGACACAATGCGATGGTTTGACCGGCTGTTTGGAAGGGGGTCGGCGCCTGCTACCAGACTCTTTGCGAGATTTGGGCGGAAATCGCGGGCACCCACAGATCCTGATCTTCTGAAGATTGCCAAAGACCGAAAAGGGCATATTTCGCGAAGAGCCGTGAGAGATGAATATAACCGGCTGCTTTTGGAGAAGTACGCGCACGACAGGTCCTGATTTTAATCTCGTCCGGTGGTCCCACTGCGTGCCAGCGAAGCTCTTCGTCTCGGCGGCTTCTTTCTCGCCTCGCTTATTGGCCCTCAACGGGACAGGCTGACTGCCGTCATCGAGAGCCGTTGCCCTCAAAGGGACGCTTACATGAAATCTCCCGCCGTCGAGGCGCTCGACCTGCATAAACTGCGGTTTGAGCGTGTGATCGCCAAGGAGACGGGCGGGCCCTCCTATCATCCAGCGGTCCTTCTGAAGCTTTACGGTTATCTCAATCGGGTGCAATCCAGTCGCCGCCTGGAACGTGAGGCTTGCCGCAATATCGAGGTGATGTGGCTGATCGGCCGCCTTTGCTCCCGATCACAAGACAATCGCCGACTTCCGGAAGGACAATGGCGCGGCGATCCGGAAGGTTTGCGCGAAGTTCGTTGCTCTGTGCCGGCAAATGGAGCTTGAGCTGCTGGCGCGCAATTCTTGAAGAAAAATCCAACGGAGACGAAATACTTTGTTTAGCCATGCACTCCCCGCAGCGGGCTGCACCAGCGCTCAATGCGGTCCGCTGGTGCCCTTCAAGATCGCGGAAGTGACAGCTTCGAGCCGCGCGGCGACCTCTCTTGTCCGCCTAGCGACATCTCCTAACGCGAAAGTGTCGACCGGCTTCGCATCGAGCACAAAATGTAGTTCAGCCTGAAGATCCTAAGCTGCGCCTTACAAATGATCCAAATCGACGTTGAGCATCAAGAGATCGTCCATTAAGGCCAATCGATCCGATCGGCGCTCAGCCGCCGGCGATCAATCTCCTCGCGGAGGATGTCGGCGCGTTGTCTCGCGGGGTCGCCGAGGAGATGGTAGCGGCCGCCTGCCGCACGATCGGCCGCAGCCTGGATCCGGATGTTTTCGTAAAGACGAAGGACGCTCTCATCGCTCAAGTTCGCAATACTCATGACGCAACACCTTCAACCGGGAATGAAAGTAGCCTTTCTCAACTTCGGCGGGAGATCAAGGGTATGTCACTCGTTAACCCCACCGACCCCACCGCGATTGCGGAATGTCAGGCCGATGCCGCGGCGATCCTGCAGACCTATTTGCGGCAGCGCGGGCTCGGCCCAGGCGCAACGGCCAACGTCGCCTGCACGCCGAATTGAGCCGATGCAGCAGATCGCGCACAAGCCGTCAACTTCAACCTGATCAAGGCCGCGCGTCAGGTAGTGGCCCTCAAGCTTTGGCGGCCGTTCAAGCCGCCAATCCATGTCCACGCCGAATGTCACAGATTGTTCCGTAACCGGAGGACGTAAGAGGCGGGCGCAACGCTCTTACCGGACGGGCGAAAGCCTACTCCTGCACAGGTATCTTGCGCAGAATTGCGTCAAGTCCGGCAGACGTTGCCTGCCAAACGCCGCCTTGTATCTCAATCCACCGTTTTTGCTTGAATCCTTCAAGGGTTACTGGCCCTACACCAGGCGGGAGTGGCAGGCCGTGGTGAAGGGCGATGATTGCTGTGCGCTCGGGATGTGTCGGAAGGTCTGGCAGCCGAGACCGCAGCCAACTTCGCCGTATTTCTATGCCGAACTCCTCGGCTCTTCGCCGAATAGTCGCTTCGCTTCGCTGAAGTGCAACGGCGATATGCTTGATCAGTTTTCCGTCACTGGCGAGCTGCCGTAGCCGCTCGGTCTCTTCGGACGCCCAAGGTCTCAGCGTTAACGAGGTCAAAGGTGCAATCCGATGGCAAGAAGCCGGCGCCCGCCAAGACGCAGTGCCGGCCATTCCTTGCTCCGTCGAAATATCGCCCCAAATAGCGAAAGCCCAGGGGGACACGGCAAGAGCTATGATGTCGGGCTTCGTACTGTGGATCATTCTCTTTCGAGGAGACTGGCAGTGATAAGAATCGTACAAGGAATGCTCGTGGCGAGCTCGCTTCTCGCTTTTGTCAGTGGGGCTCATGCGGCGGATGGTTGTGGCGACGGGTGCCATCAGACCAGCGGCGGCGCCTGTGAAGCTGACGGCTGGCGCACCGGAGCCAAGGTTCGAAATGAATGTCCGGCGACCTCTCGCCCCCGCCCACCCTGCGGTGGCCGTGATTTTGTCTGGGACCGCACCAAACAGGCATGCTTCCAAAACAACCGCGACTGGTACTGATCTCGCCTGGACGCGCGAAAAGGCCGCAGGTCACCGTGATAGCGGCACCCGCGGCCTAGGCCAGCTGCCGCTCCGCACGATCGGCGCCGGCAATTGATTGAAGCGCAACCGCGGAATGGGCGCAACTTCGGGAGACCGGCTCCTACACACAGCCGGCCTCATTTTGCGGTAGATAATTTCTAGGTCACGATCAGCCAAGTCAGCCCGGCGATCGTGCCGTAAAAGCCCGCCAGTGCAATAAGCACGAAAGCTCGCTCGATCTTGTCCATTGAATTTCCCCCGCAAGAAAAACAATCGGAAAGACGCAGGTTACTTCCGCTCGGCTACGAGTCAAACGGCATTGTCAAGTCGGGACAAGCCCGCAACTGTGGATAACGGGGAAAATTGCAAACCCGCCGTTGCTAGCAGCACGGCCCGCACAACCTTCCTAGGCTCTATCCATTTTTTCTGGGTTACTTAGCCTCGCGAGTGTCGCGCGGAAGTCCGCCAGCTCACATAGCAGCCGGTCGCGCTCGGGATCCTGCGGAAGCTCACGGGCTTTGGTTTCCGCCTGTTCGGCTTGCTTTCTCAGATCGTCTAGCGCCTCACTCATTTTTTCGCCTTTAGCCCGATCTCGACCAGGCGGCGGACTGCCTGGGCACGGGTCATCTCTTCGCCGCTCTTTTCGATCCATCCGTCGATAGCGGCCAGTTCGCGCAACATCAACAGGCGCCTACGATAGCTCGCGGTCGAGTGGACGCTCGCCGCACCCCCGGGGAGCCGAACCCCCTCAGAGGACCTTGCCGAGTACTGCCGGCGCGAGGGCTGTCTTATGGGCCTCAAGAGGATGGTCGACGAGCGCCGCGGGCGGGCGGCTGCTGTACCGAGCACCGCGACCATTGTGGCCAAGTACAACCAGCTTTCGCCCGAGGACCAGACGACCGTGACGGCCAAGATCAAGCGCATACGGGCGGAGCGTGACTAATCAAGCGTCGTCGACGAGCCCACAGGAAGCGCGCGACCGGCAACGGCTGATGACGCACCGTCGGCGGTTGAGGCGGTGAAACGAGAAGGCCCGCCAGGCGAACCGGCGGGCCTCGCGGCTCCTGGCGCTCTGATCCGCAATTGGATTGGCGGCCGGGAGCCATTGGGGCTGGAAAGCTAGCGGTGCATGCTCGCCCTGGAGTTACAATACACCGAGCATCGCACTCCGGTAGTTTTCCCGACTCCATTTTCGGAACGGGGTGTTCTAGTGTGAGAACACCGGCGAGATTTAAGCACCGACTTTTAGTTTGTCCGGGATGGCCGCAGTGGGGCTGGAACCACGCTGCGGCTTTTCCGTGTTCGCCAGAATCCCGGGCGGCCAGTGCGTCGTGCTGTGGACACTTGAGGCCCGCGGTTGCGCTGACGGGCCTGTTCTCTGTTGCCAGAACATTCCCATAGCCCTCGGGGGACTGGCCTGTTTTAACCCCTAGTGGTCTAAGTTGAATTTCACAGTGGCCTGGTTTGCTGCTCGCGCTGTTCTAGAGCTTCCAGTCGCCTTTCGGCCTCGCCTATGGCTTCCTGCAGAATTGCCTCCGTCTGGCGCGCTCGCGTAAAGCGCAGCGCAAGCCGTAGGCGCACGACGTCATGCCGCAGCCACACGGTTTCGTCCGCAAAATCACTCAAGGGGTGCACCCGCTTCGTCGGGGGGACAGCCCAATCGTAACAGAGCTTTGGTTCTAGTTCCAGCAACGCCGCCTCAGCAGGCGGCCTCTTTCACCTGTTCCCTCCGGCGTGCCTATTATCTCGTACTCGAAGGCAACGCCGTCGGGATCGTTCTCATCGAGCCAAGCCTGCGCAATCTCCTCGGTCGCGAAGACCTTCAACTCCTCGCCCTGATCGTAAATCCAGACGGTCATGGTCGCACCGGGAGCTCTGATCTCGAACGCGAGCATCGACGAGGACCTCGGGAATTGCCTCGCGCAGACTGTCGCGATCAAGAATGCGAATGAGCCGCTCGACGATCACTGCTGCATCGCGCTCGTGCGTGAGATAGTCGGCTAGCGCCATCATGGCCAGATCGTAACTCTGCTCGATCTTCTCGGCAGGGGTCAGCTGGGCCATGCTCAACCAGCTCCGCGCAGGGGCAGCGCCAGTTGGACAGCAAAAGGGCGGCTGGCATTCGCTTCGATGAAAGCACGCAGCGCCGGCGCGATCTCGCCATCGTCCATGTCGCGCCTGGCCAGCTCGTCCGCAGCCTCACTGGTCGCATCGCGAGACCAGCCCTCGATGGCATTGAATGCGACGATGCGGACCGGATAGGCGTATTGGCCAGACAGCAGATCGCGGATGACCGTCTCGAAGTCAGTTTCCTGCTCGTCCGTCTCCCGCCAGGCGCAGCCCGCGCGCGCGCCGAAATCTTCCAAGACGAGATAGATATCGCGATCGAGGCGGTCGAGCGGCACGATCGAGGGCGAGGAACGCATACGCTTACTCCGGAATCGGAGGCGGAGAGACGGCCCAGGCGTTGCAGGGAATGGCCGGGGCCGCTCTGCCAGCTTGGCAGCCAGCGGGTCAGCAAACGGCGCAGGGAGAGCTCTGTTCCACAGCAGGCGTGACCAGTTTGCCGTTAAGCGGCTCCTCCGAAATCGGCGCCAGTCCATGCGCCGCTAGCCTTAATTGCCCCGCATTGCTGCGTGAACGAGGCCCGATGTGTGCTGAGTATCGGTGGACGAATTGCGGGTGATTGCTGCGGCTGCCGCGTTGCTTGCATCCGGGCTCGCGCTAAACGCTTGCGCGAATTTGAGTGGTGGCTCTTCATTGATGGACGCACGAGCGCAGGCACCCGCTCCACTCTCGGGGTATCCCGCCGTTGAAGATGTGCCCCCGAGGCGCGGACCGGCTCTGACCTCCGATCAGCAAATCAAGCTCCAGCAGGAGCTAGTCGCAGTGCGCGCTCGACAGGGTGCAAAAGCCGCCGGCCAACGTGAGAGCACCGCATCGTCGCGGCCCTGACGGTCGGCTGCCGCCTGCAAGGCAGTAAACTGCCCACCCCGCTATGTGTTAATGACCAATTCCCGCCCGGGCTCCATTCTCATGTTCAGGGCGGGAGTGATTCGGATGCTGGAAGGAATCCTCATTCTGCTGGTCGTCGGTGATGGGGCCGTTCTCGTGATCGGCTTGTGGGGCTTCTACCGCCGAGCAAAGCAGAGGGCTGAGAACTTCTGATGCACCTCCGAGACTGGACTACTCTATTTTGGTTTTTCAGGAAGGCTCGGTTGAGGCATCCCATACTGCGCGGCTCGTTTTGCGACCAGCTTGCGGTAAGGAGGCTGCTTGCTTCAGCAGATCGGGCTTGAACTTGGGTCGCTTGCGGTTTCAATGGCGGCGAACGGATGCGCTACTTAGGGTGAATGCCAAATGATGTACCATTCGGCGAGCGCGCTCTACCGAATCCGCCAGCTCGCCCGCTAGTTTGATGAGTTTGTCCATAGAGGGATCATCGCGGAAGTCGGACAGAATAATTTTAATGCATCGGTTAGTGAGATCCAGAATCCACAGCGCCCGCTTAATGTCATCTTGGTTACGGAGGTTCATTCCGTTGAGTTCAGAGGTCACGGTTGCGAGCCCTTGAAGCCGAAGCATCGCGGGATGCAGCTTGGACTGCTCTCGGGCCGCGTGGGGAAAACTGATAACTTCTGACATGGAATCCGACTCTTCCTAAAAAATGCCTCGTAGTATTACGGTGATCATTTGGAACTCTAATAGTTAGCGCTTTACTAACAACTAAGGTTGTTCAGCAGACTCCCCGATTTGGCTATCGTTATTCGGCACTCGCGGTCTACACCTGGGAAATTCCTGGGGGTCTGAGGCCTACCGCTTCGTCGAAAGGCCAACCCCAGCCCCGCCTTCATCAGCCGCGCTTCAGACCTCGGCGCTTGCGCGTTCAACTTCTGATGCGAGAACCGTCAGGTGATCGGCCAGCCGAGTGAAAAGCTCTCGTTTCTTCGGGTCGCTCGCCAGGTCGCGGATGAGGGCGCACTCCGCCGCATCCGCACGGAGCTTTTCCAATTGAGCCTGCATGTCTTTCATTGCGGCTACTCGTTCCCCTCGAGGGAACAATATAGCAGCGTCCAAAAGTGAACAGAACTAATTGCCGGACGCGACTAGCCTTGGGCCCTCATTGGCGGTGACCTGCCGCCTAGGGACCTCCAACGGCCCCGGCCCATAGGGGTGTGTGCTGGGGCCGTTTCTATCCGTGCCCGTCGGCTTTGATCAGGCGCACGTAGGTCCCGCTCTCATGCAGCTCGAGCCAGCCCTTCTCAACAGCGCACCTGATGCCGGCGCCCGAACTCTGCGCCGCTTGCCTTGAGAGTGTAGAGAAAGGGATAGTTGATCTTCTCGATGTGGACCCGGCCGTCCTGCACCGGCTCGATGCCCGAAGCCAGCTGAACGAGCTGGCGGGCGGCGACTTCCGGATCGGCAAAAGGGCGTTCGGTGACGAGTTTCATTGCGAGAATCAAAACCTGAAGCCCATGCTTGATGACGTGGCTCGCCTGGGAATATCACGCCAATTCGGCACGATATGCACAGATCCTGCGGCGCCGCATGCCGAGCAGACCAGGCGCAAGCCGACGCGACCACGGCTGATCCTGCGGAAGCGCGTCGAGCCGCAAATCAACCATGCGATTGCAGCTGCCGTTCAGGCATTGAACGTTGCATGTCACATTGGCCCTCAGCCAGCCATTCAGCGGGGCTGAGAGCGGATAGTGGCCCGACCATTTTGTGTATCGACGAACAGAGCGCATGCCGCATCAAAGCGGCATCGTAAGCACCTCGCAAATTGTCGATTACTGGTGGTCCGGAACGAGCGCGAGCTACTGCGCGTCGTCGGTGTGGACAATCGACAGGCTATCAGGTTCAGGCTGCAGGGGCTTTTTGGAGCGCGTTCCAGACGCAGCCGCAAAAAATTACGCCGTCGGGCTCGAAATGAGTGTCCCGGCGGCGTTGCTCCACTGGGCCCCTTGAAATCCCCAGCGCGCCAGATCTAGCAGGTCCCAGCCTGAGCAAATGTGAACTGTTTCACAATCACGCTAATTCTCTCAAAGCGCTCGGCTCCGCGTGCTTTGGATCAGGTGCGGATGCGGCGAGGTGAAACGCGCGAGCTACTGCGCTTCTGGGTGTGGGAGAGCCGGTAGCTATTTTTTCAGGAGCAATCCCATCTCTCGCGCCATCCGCTTCACCGATCCGGTATGCCGCCCGAGCACTGCCGCAATTTCCGACGCGCCGCGCCGACGTGCCATCGCGGCAAGCCTCTTTCGCTCGGTCTCGGTCCACTGCTTTGGCTTGCATGATTTCATTTTGAGATCATCCGGCCGGCTCGAGGAAAGCGGTATTGGGAAATTTCCGGGTGGCGACTCTTGACGGCTTGGTGCACGCTGGAGTCTAATCCGCCGGATGGGGCGGCATCAGCACGACATCAACGAGCTCCCGCGCATGGAGCGCACCTGCCTGAATCTGCGCCAGACCATCCCTGAGCAGCGGGCAGGGCTCGAGTTCATGGCCAACTGCTGCCGGCCCGAGGCCAGTTGCCTCCGGACCCGCTTACCATCTGCTTCCCAGTCCGGAATTTCGGGAAGCAATGGCGCATTAAAGCGCTCTATTTCCTACATAAAATCTTTCTTGACCGATCTCGGGTTACCACATGGCCGTGGTCGCCGGGGGTCGCCGGTGTCGTGTTCTTCGCGGTGCGCGCGCTGCTTGCGCTCATTCCGGGATTGGCCGCCGGCTTCGCAATCAAGAATGGTCGGCGGCTGCGGCACTGTTCGCCGCCGCGTTCTATCTCCTGCTGTCCGGCGCGGAAGTGGGGTCGTTCTTTATGACCGCGGTGTTGATCGCTGTGATGGTCGATCGCCGCACCATTTGCCTCCGCACGCTGGGCGGTGGCAGCCCTGATCGTGCTTGCGGTCGCCCGGAGGCGCTGGTGCGTCCGAGCTTCCAAATGTCCTTTGCAAGTCCAGATTTTGAGAAAATCTCTTTGCTTGTCAAAGGCTTAGCGGTGGAGTTCCTGGCAAGCCCAAAAGGGGTAAATCCTGGCTAAACCTCGCTGCTTGATGCGTCGAGGTATGCGCTATTGAATAGCTGGTATGCACATTCGGAAAATAGCCTTGGCGCTCAGCTTGCGCAAGCGAGCTAACGAACGAGCGTAGGATTCAAGTTTAGCTGAGGCTAGCGCCGAACTGCCCGTAGATGCAAGCGAACTCGCCGCCGCTCTCAGGCATCTCTAGCACAGTCACCCGGTCAAGATGATGAGCGTTTAGCCTGACGAAATACCGTCCCAGACTCTCGTGCCGTTTTGGATGAGGCGCGAGTTTGACGATGAGAAGCCTCATAACGTTTGCCTGTAAGGACTGCAGGTACATCGCCGCCTCGCGAAGCGTACTGATTTTAGCAGAAGGAATGTTTCCCGTTGCAGTGAATCCAAACGCCTTGCACTCAGCAACAATGTCTCTTTCCCTAGTGGCGAGATCGAAAGAGTGAAGTTTGCCAGCCGCAATCGACATGAGTACCTCCAGCTCAACTTCCCGTAGAAGCGCCTGCTTTAAAGCGTCTCCACAAAGAATCTGAAAGGCCTTTCCTCGCTCAGCGTTGGAAAGCATGACTTTCTCCGTCCTGCCGTTAACAAGCCAAGGCAAAACGGTTTCGCCGAAAATGGCAAGAGGAAATGCTGAGCTTCAGGCCACGACTCCACTGTGCGCGCCCATCGAGCGACACAGCAGAACGTTCACGCCTCCACGCCGACCAAAAGCTTTAACATCGGAACGCATGGTCTCATCAGTGCTCTTGGGACCTGGAGGCCTGGCTAAGGTTCAGAAACCGAGCGCGTGACCAACGTCTTGCACTCCCTTTTCCACGGCATGCCCCGCGTCGTGAGCACCCTTCTCCACAGCGTGCCCTGTGTCTTGGGCACCCTTCTGAATTGAATTACCTGTATCATGAGTGCCCTTTTCGATCGCGTTGCCTGCGTCGTGAGCCCCCTTCTCAATGGCCTTACCGGCGTTTTGAAAGAACCGTTCTACGTCAACGGATGGTCGGCTATCTGGTGGCTTATTGTCACCGTAAGCAGAGCAAGTGTTAGAGAGTTCGCAAGCGAGCGTACCGATACGTTCTTTCTTGTAGTAAATGGCGCCACTGTTGTCGTACGTGAAATCCCGGCCCCAAATGTTGAGATGATAGGCCTCAGGTGTGAGCCCAGCTGATCTACCGAGTTCACTCTGCTGCTTCAACTTGTTCCAACCAGCCGATTGCCAATGACCGTGACCGGTATACTGAGTGGTGTAACATGAGCCCATATAGATGTCAGAAAATGGCCTGCTCTCGGTCTTGTACATTTTGTCGCCATACTTGGCCCCGTGGTCGAAGCGAACATCAAATACCGAGGTTATGTTGGGATTTTTCGGGTTACCCTTCGCATCACGTTCTACCCATTTATTGGATATGAAATCGACCCAGCGAATTTTCAGAGCGCGTCCTTGCGGTGTCGTCGGGCAGGGCTCCTTGTTCTCGAACTCGTAAGCTTGTGCAAAGGTATTCATCGAGATTGCGCAAAGCACAGAGGACAGGGCGAGTAGCTTGCGAGACATGTTTTCACCCTCGTGGCTCGATCTTCACTTCTGGACTGTTCGCGGGCCTTACTGGTTGATGCTCAATAGTTGGCGGCGGAGCCTCCCATGGGCCGGGACCTCGATTTTCGGGTGGCAACCAGGGTCCAGGTCGACTCTCGGCAGCTGGTCCTTGCGCACTCCCCGCAACCGGTATCTGGACCTTCCCGTTCGTCAAAAGGTTCGGAACTACGCCAAGGACATCGCCGATCGGATCGAAGCCCTGACTGGCCTTTTTTTGTCGGGCTGCACTAGCGGCATTAGCTCGTGCCAATTGATCTCTCGCGCTTGGCAGAAGCCTATCATAGCGCGCGGCTTCGGCGGTGAATGCAGCCTGATGCTTATCCAGCGCACTCTTGATTGCCCTTCTCGCCTCTTCGGCTTTCTCGAGGGATTTCAGCAATGCTTCCGAATCTTCCCTCGTGACAGCGTGATACTCGCTCTTCATCACCGGGCCTTTTTGAGGAACGTCGGCTAGTCCGCTCTGTTCGGGAAATAAAAGGTCATGCGCCGCGTTGACACGTGAGTAGCCGCTCGACATCTCAGCAATGTGCGTCATCAGGCTGTCCCTCCAGGCGCCATTGCCCAGATCACCGGCGGGGACTGGTTTCAGGAAGTCAGCCAGGCTTCCGGCCTCCATTGTAGCAACGTCTTTCACCAGATTGTAGGCAACGTCCCTCTCGTGATCGTGCCACTCTTGGTTTGCTATGTCGTCTGGACCATCCTGGACCGGAGCAATAGCCGCGAGAGCTTCTGTTGCCTGCCACTCGGCGGCGGTCATATACCCCGCTGGGGCAGGCTTAAAGGTCTCAATCGGGTGAAACTCTTTGAGCCACTGATACGATCGGAATGCAAAATCCAGACGTTGCGCCTCCGTTGGGTTCGGCGGCAACGAAGGTGCTGTCGGATCAAGTCCGTGCGTTTCAAGTGAGTTGCAATACAGTGCGGTCGGCCAAAGGATCCCTGAGAGAGCAACAGCGACGAGGATGATGCGCTGCATGGCGACCTCGCAGGAGTAAGGAACAGCATCCACACCGCCTGGCGATTGTGCCAACTGGGGATGTTGACAGCCGAAGATTGCACGTTCTTTGGTCAGCCGGCAATAGGATTCATAATTGTGGGCTACACGAACGGTCGGCGCACGGCCGCGGGAACATGCGGACCTACAGGATGGAAGCCATTGCCCGGCTCGCCGTCCATGCAGCGCATACCATAACCATGTTCGTTCTGGAGACTTGGGAAGCTCGAAAGAAATAAGAGGAAGCCATGCCGGTTGAAGTCAGTTAAGTCGAAAAGTTCCGTGAGTACCTGCGCGGCGTTCCTGGTGCGGACCAGCACGACGCGAAAACGTGGACCAGATGATCCTCGCCATCGCAAGCGCGGTCATCACCCGCAAGGACAACAGCCCGCTAAGATCCGGGTCGGCAAGACGAAAGACGTGGGCAATGCCGTGACGTTCACGTCAGCCCGCGGCAAACCTAAAGGGGCAAAGTCGACGTAGGCATCGTCGCATCACGGCGCCGGGTTCTGGGTTCACGGCCTTAGTTCTTGCGTACTACCGCGTTGGAAGTCTTGGTCAGGGTTATTTTGCCCGCCGCGTTCACGCCCCGCCGCCACATGCGGTTGTTCCAATAATTGCCCGAAAGCCGGCGTGGGTTGGAAGGGTCAATCACAACCCGCGCAGCTCCGCAGAAGCGCTCATCGTCGGTTGGCGCCCGATTTTCATTCTCTTGCTCAAACATGTAGATGAGCTCTTTGTCGTTTGAATGCGTAGCGCTCAAGGGGACCGTCGCAAGAGTCCGCGATGATTTGATAACTGCGTCGGTATTCTTCGGATACATCCGCATGCGAATGTCGAACCAGGATTGTTCAATAGTAGCTTCGAATTCTAGGCGAAGAAGGGCAGGTGGCTCCTGATCAAGACTGAACGGGTCAAATCGCTCCGCCTCTTTGCGCGACGCATCGAGCATCCGCTTAACGACGGGCCAGTTGCTTTCGAGAACGACATCATAGGTTCCGTTCAGGTCAGGATAGATTTTGTCGGCCAGAAATTGACCGAGCCGGCCGGTCTTGTTCCAAATCGGCCGCCAAACCCACTTTGCGAAGATAACAAAAAACAGAAATGCATCGACCAGTGCGACCGTTATCCGGGCAGAAACTGGGATGCTGAAATATCCCAGCACGACGACAACGCTCGCTGCGATCCAGCTAGCAACCCCCACGATGATCTTAGGCCCAAGAACCTGGTACATCGCTGCATCTCCTACCGAAAAACAACGCCCAGAACGCCACGCTCGTGTTCAACAAATTCGGCGTAGAAAGTCCCTGCTTTTCGATGTGCCACTTGGAAGCCTCGCCAACCTTGTGGGCTTCCAAGAAGGAAGTACATCGGATGGCCAGACTTCCTTGCAAGACCGGCCCAACTTGACCGATCAGTCATTGATGGTATCGGCGGGCCCCAGGGATGTGTATGCCACTCACCGATAAAGCCAATCTCGTGGTTCGATTTGTTTAAGGCATCATCGGCAGCGGCCTGATGCGATCGATCCTGACGAACGAAGCTCACCATGGTTCGATCGTCTGCATGTGCAGGCATCGTGAAACCACTAATTTCTAGATGCGGTCCGCGAACGCTGCCAAGGAGAATGCCCCCCGATTCCGGCTGACCTTCGCAGGTCGCCACTGCTTCCTGCATCATTGCCACCACGGGATAGTGAACGAGCACATATCGATCAGGCGGCCGCAGTGGCGCAAGCAGGGCATTTTTGAAGCGCCGGAGCATTGGCGTCCTTTATTATAAACGTCGCATCGTGATTGATCCGAATGGTGCGCAGACGCGGTGACGGCGTCCCCTTTACCCAATCAAGGCTCATTTGCAATGCAAGACCGGCCGCGATCGCCGACGCTCCCACGCCATAAGGGAAAAATGCGCCTTCTCCGCAGCTCGCCGGCGCCAAGGCGACGGGATGATCTGGATCCAAAACCCGGAAGCGCTCGCCCCCGTGATCAAGCCGCAAGCAACGGAAGCAGGCGTACTCCGGTTTGTCGACTAACACGGCCTGTGCAGCAACGCCGCCACCCAGCAGCCAAACGTGCAGGCTCGTCAGGGCCGTCGCCCCTTCGCGCCGAGCCTTGACGAAGTCAGCATTGAGGACGTCAGAAAGTGCCTGTTCGCCCGTCGCATCAATCACAAGATCGCAATCCAAAAGATCTGCCATATGCTCCAAGGCACTTGCAGGGAGTGCCGCAACGTCGCAGTCGGGATTCGTTCGCGAAAGCTCCTCTCGCGCAGCTACGGCCTTGTTCTTACCGAGAAACGGAATACCGAGCCAGTGACGGCCAAGATTTCCGGGTTCGAGATTTTGCGTGTCGAACAAGGCAATACGTCCGCCAGCCGTCCCGGCTCCCGATTGCGCCAGAAAACGCGCCAGCCAACCGCCGATCGTTCCAACCCCGACAAGTGCAATTCGCTTGGCGCCTAGGTTTGGTTGACCCGCCATGTTGCGATGATAGATGAAAGAAGGATCGAGTGAAGCGCCCGTAAGGCGCTGCACTCCGATTTCATCGGCTCTTTTCTCCAATAGCTGTGCCAAGAACTGCGGCCGTTGAACGGCATTGGCAAGCAGCGGCGGAATATCCAGTTTTCCGCCCACATCCCCATTCGGCCCTCTAACAAGAAAGAAGCATTGTCGTGGCCAGGCTTGAGCCACGCCTGCGATCAGTTGTTTCGGTAGATCTTTCCCTAAAAGTGTCAGCCAGGCAATCAGTTCGGCGAGTGTATATGGCAGGCGCACAGTGCGCGTGAAGGTAAGGCTACGCTGCGCCTTAATCAGGACAACCGGTATCTTGTCCCGATCCGCAGCCTTGATCTGCGTAGGATCAAAGTCAAAGCGCTTCAATCGTTTTGCGGACTCGGCGATGATGCTGAAAATCCCGCCCTCACGAGGAACCGCGAACGCAAACGCTTGTTCAGCCTCCATCGGTAAATCGATGTAGGTCGCAGTGCCTCGCCAGTGTTGAGGGAATTCCTGCGCAACTTCATCTTGCAGTTCGTGCTTGCTGATGCGCTCAAGGGTCTCGTGCATCTTAAGCATGCAAAGTGCGACCGAGCCTCGCGGATTGTGAGGATCGAGAACAAGCTCTTCTTCGCGCGCGTAGCAGACGCGGTCATTCTCTTCGATATGCGCGATCGCTTCGGGCAGATCGCGCATCCGATTGGTCAAATAGAGCTTAGGCAGACTGGACAAATGAGGTGACGCATACTCCACGGCGACCGATACACGCCGTCCGCGGACGTCAAGCACACCCTCGTAGCGAATTGACTTCGTGTGTTGTCGGTTGCGCGAAAAGTGACGCGCGACCATTTCCTGGTGAATCTCTTGCCGCGAGTCCAAAGGTCATCCCGATTTCGTGCGTGGCACCTCGCGGGCGGGCAGCTTGGTGGGCTGGTACGACCTAATAGTCGCTTCCGCGGTCGTAGATGCGAGAGCGATCTCTTGAGGGATGCGCGGGCCGAAGGCCTTAGCAAGGCTCGCGAGCGCATGGGCGATATTGTCTGTGCCGTGCACAGCATCGCGGACTCGCTGATGAAGCTCCCCGGCCTTCTGTCTGAACGCTGCGCGATCCTGGGGGGTCCAGTTGTCGTTCAGAACGACGGGCAAAACGGGGTTGCCAATTTGACCCGCGAAATACCCATCAAGCCTCGATGCCACCTCGATTACGGCAAGGTCATCCCGGTTATCGGGGATGCGTCCCTTGAGGTCGTCAAAGGTGTCAACGACGCACTTCATCAGAATGATCGATGACAGGCTGCAATCGTTGAGCCATGTGAAGTCGCGCCAGCCCTTGAAATAGCGGCTGACCCGCCGAATTTGCGGTCCGTGCGTCGCGACAGCGTCTTTGAACCAGTCTTCCATCAAGCGGGGGTCAGATCCGATCCACTTGCCTTCCCGAAGCGCCAGCCGCAACTCATCCTGGTTGAGGCGCTTATACACCTCATCTCCGAGCTCGCTGGAGAGCAGATAAATCGCGCGATCAGCCGCCTTCTTCGCCAAAGCTGCGTCCTCGACAAGCCGAGTAAATTGTTGATCAGGGATCGCATAGAGCGGAAGGTCGATATGTGCATTGTTGTCGAGCGTTATGCGCACACATTTCTTGGTCGTGGTGTCGATCGTCCATCCTCGGTCGCGGCACAAAGGAGCAAGCATAGTCTCCACTAGGTGAAAATATCCGGAGGCGGCGATCACCGGATTGCCGGTCTCAGCGAGAAATGACACCGGAAGATAGATTCCGTCGTCGTAATCGATCTGCTGCGGTGGCGAGTGCGCGGGATTGTTGAGCGTGCGGTATGCGGGACAGGCGCTGCCTTGCATTCGGAACTTGGGACGAAGCGGAGGATCGGCAACGCCTTTGCGCAACGCGGTCGCATCCATCAAAACCCGCCGCGGCGCCATGCGTTGCCAGTCTGCGAAGCCGGCCTTCACGGCGTCGCGAATATCGTCGCGCGCCTTTCGTAGTTGCTTTTCCTGCGTTTCCGGCACCGCCAGTTGCGCCAGAAAATCAGTCTTCGACAGTGAATCCGTGAAAACGCGGTGCAGGTTAAGTTGCGTCAAGGACCCCCCCAAGGAGCAAAACCTCGCTCTGGATGATGTAGGTGTGCTGGGGCACTGGTACAAGGGATGACGTGAACAAAATCGGACCACACTCGGCTGGCGCGGATAGGAAGGTCTTAACCTTTTGAAAAATATACCATCTCGCTCGTGTTGGCTCGCCGCCAGCGGGTTTCCCGCGCTTCCAGGCCGTACTGTGCTTGTGGATGACGATCGGCAGGAGACCTGAGCGCGGATTGCCGAGCTGTTAACTTCGTTCATCAGGAAACTTTTCTGATGGCCGATATGGCTTTCACAGGGTCAAATCCAAGCACGTCGGCGATCTCTACGAACTCCACTACATCAAGACGTCGCTGTCCGCTTTCCACCCTGGCTACGAACGACTGATACTCTCCTAGCCGAGCAGCTAGTTCAGCTTGCGTCAGACCTGCCGCTTCTCGTTTTGAGATAAGAAAGTCGACGAGAGCCCTATGACGGCCTTGCGACCTCGCCTACGCAGCCTTCCACTTTCACTGTGTCACGCCGTTCGGCGTGCTCGCCAATCTCGGGGCCATGCCGGTGGTTTCGGCGCTGGTGATGCCTGCCGGGCTGTTGGGATTGGTTGCGGCGCCGTTCGGATTCGACCGCGTGTTCTGGTGGGGATCGGCATCGATTGGATGATCGCGGTCACGCGCTGAGCGGTCAATGCCAACCCAAAAGGCGGGCAAACCCCGGCATGTCATAGCCAGCCGCAAGATAGGCGAAGAACACGGCGCCTAGACAGTGGACGACCACAGCAAGCGTGAATAGCAACGGGCTGTCGTCAAGGCTGAAACTGTAGCCCCGGCTGTAGACGACCCCGCGTTTAAGCGCCCGCACGACGGTCCACAAGATGAACATCGCCAGGGTGGCAAGCAGTATTCGGCTGCCTAGATTCATCGCTCAGCCAATGATCATTCCTGGAATCGCGCCTGCCTTCTTCAGAAGCTTAGTCTGCCTCTCCATTTGCAAGGCGAGCTGCTTCCGCTCGTACTTCAGCTCGGATTGCTGCTCCGATGTGCTGTGACCATCCCGATCCAGCACGCTGATTAGAAAAGCTTGGTCTTCGATGTGGCGCTGGCGTTTACGGATGTCATCCAGCAGTTCTGTAAGCTCGTTTCGGAGGTCTAGATCCATATCAATGCTGCTCGGCCACTGTCGTTGAAAGAAGCACTACCCGCATAATCGAACAAACGGCTTCAGCCACGATCTCCATGCGGATCCTGGGTGCTTGAACGCACGGCTGGGGGCTACTGGGCCAAGTCGAACCGAACTCGCAGCCGGTCGGCGATTTCTTCTGCCCGTCTCTGAAAGCCAATCGGATCGGCCGGGGCAGAGACAACGGTTGGTACCCATTTGTATGCATGATCCGGACGGATGGCAATTTTCAGGTCCGCAACACCGATTTTATCGGTAATGAGGTGGGCGAGATCACTCGCCGTTGCGCGTTCCTTGAGCATCTCACAGAAGCTCCCAATGCCTGAGTTGGCGGCCACAAATGATCAAGAACTCAAAACGTTAAAGAAAGATTTGCTGAAGGAGCTGTTTCCCATAGCGATGAGCCCGCCGCCGAATTCAGGATCGGCATTGGTTGTGGCCAAAGCTGCCACGTTGGTTACGCTCTTAGGCTTTCGGCTTCTTAGCTCTTCTTGCCTTCTTGCCCTTTGTGCTCCCTCCCTTTTTCCTACGCCAAACCTGAAATTGAGGATCGAGAGGGGGCGGTCTGTGTTGACGACGTGAGGGACAACGAAGCCAAGCACCGTGTTTCTGTACTCGATCAGCGTCATCAACGGAGGATGTTAAGGATAGAGCGCGGCCTGCCTGCCCGAGCAGGCTCCGGTCTAACACTTCATCCGTACAGCCGCCCTCTCTATAGGCGCGCCAACCTCGGCTCTTCGTGATCGATGGACGGTAATGATCCCACGGCAGGTGCTGCCATCCAGCCGATGAAAATCGAGCTTCAACCTGTCGAGGTCGCTGGCCATGATCCGGTAGTTCGGCGCTCCCAGGAACAGCAATGCCATTGCAGTTTGCCATGAGAGATCTAACGATTTGGCCAGGATCAGCACGGGCTCCCGATCTTCATCAATCAACGCACGTTCTACGACGTCGATAGGCAGCGGGCACAGTAACGATAGCGCAACGGCTGTTTCGTTGAACTTGAGAGAATGCGCGAATTCGAAGATCTTGTCTTCGTTCAGTTCGCCTCGCTCGCGCAGCTTAGCCACCGTCCGCTTGGCGGTGAAATAATCCTTCGAGGCCGGACCAAATCTGGCATGGACAGCACCGGTGACATCAACAACGACCCGATGAATCTGTGGCTCGATATCCGGGCGCTCCCGCTCGAGCTTTTGCCGCACCTCTTCAGAGGCCTTGGAGATAAGCTGCTGGAACAGATGCCGGGGAATGTCTTTTCGAAGACCCACTGACTCGGCGAGGATCGTGTCCCCTTCCGAGCGTCGCACCAGATGCAGGAAGCCGGAATTTGAAAAGGTGGCACCGCTATAACCACCTTGGCCGGCTAACTAGACGTTCCAACGCGAAAACACTGGCGGCCTGGAACGATCGTCGACCACGGCCGCCTCTGAGCTGTTTCCACACGACCAAGACCCCATGCCAGACATCATTGCCCAATAGACATGCCCAAGGTCCGGCCATAGGCTTTCTGCTGATACTTCGGTGCGGATGAGCTGAGCCGTCCCGCGATCTTTTCTATGATGGCGTCACGGAAGGACGACAATGGCTGAACTTACAAGGTTGGCGAAATGCAATTGCGGTTTTTGCGCACCAAGCATGATACCAGCGGGGCGCTTGACATGTTTGAGGTGGTGATCCCGCCCAACTCCCGTATGCCGGTCCCGCACCATCACCGTGACTGGGAAGAAACGATCTATGGTCTTGAGGGCGTCATCACCTGGATGGTCGCCGGCAAGCGCATCGAGATCAAGCCCGGAGACGATCTCTTCATCCCGCGCGGTGTTGTCCACGGGTTCGTCAACGAGACGCAGGCGATTGCGAAAATGCTTTGCGTTCTCACGCCAGGCGTTCTCGGGCCGGAATTCTTCCGAGAAATGGCCATAGCCATCGGCGGCCCTGCGCCTCCTGATCCTGCCCGGATGGGCGAGATCATGAAACGTCACGGGCTGATACCTGCGCCATCTTAATTGAGTAGGTCGGCTGCGTTCGCGCTCTGCTCGCGAACTCGTGTTATTTGTGAATGTCGCTTGTTGAACCATCTGCGACCTCGGAGGTAACCAGTATCGCTGAAAAAAGCCACTATGACCGGCGCAGCTTTACCGGGTCTTAGAACAAAGACGGAAGGCACCCTCACTACGCTGCAAGCAAATGGGTGGCCGTGACACTGGCGGGCTGGGTATGCCGCGACGAAATCGAGCTCGACCGAGCTGGACCAAATTAAGCTGATATGCCTGAAAGCGGCGGTACATGGCCCGCATTGCGCGCGAGCACCGCAGCCCTCAAGAACAGCCACCTCCCAAAACCACTGTACCGTTAATGAGGAGATCAACTAACTGCCCGTTCAGGTCTCGTCGAAGCACGGCAGCGGATTGGTAGCGCGGACGTAAGATGAGCTCTTGAACGTAAATTCTCACGGCGAAGCCCACCAATCCTCCGGGAAGGGTTCCAACGGCTCGTCGTCGTCATTATCGTTCGCAGGTTTGCGAAGAAGCGGTTCGAAACGTAGGGCGAAACCTCGGCATACGCTGGGGACCGGCATGTCCGGTTTGCCGGGTTGATACTCGGCAGATCCGAATAGGACGCTCAGAGCGGTCGGCCAAGCAATGGCCCATCTTTGCGCAGCGACTCGCGCTGCATGATCTTGATTTTTCCGCATGGTTCGCTACTAGGCCACGGTTTGCTTGAACCAATTCAACGGCAGTGCGAGGAGATAGCCTCGCCTTCAACTCAGCCTCGGTTCTGTTCATCTCCTGTCGAGCCAGAAGAGCGTAGACTCGCGTCCATACTCCTCACCTCAAGCACTCGAAGAAACGGCTCCTGCATCCGGAGGGTTAATCGGGAATGCTGGAGTCGTCTCTTCCGAGATCCTTCGCGTTCGTCCGGCAACAATTGTCACAATGTATTCGTTATAAAAGGTTCTTTGCGAGCGGGATAAAGTGGTACTCCAAGAGGAGGCCGGAGCACTGTCGCCTTGAGCGGCTGTTGGTCGAGGGTTAGCCGGACCGACTTTTTATCCACTTCTGAGTTCGCCCGGCAGCTGGATTGCCGCCTTCGGCGGTGGGGAGCGACGGGAGCTGGCGCGGTGCGTTCCGCATAGCGCAGCGCCAGATCCGGGCGCGGGTGGCAGGTCATGGCGAACTCGGACGGCGTTCTCCATCCGAGCTGCGACTGCGGTCGCGTAACCGCACCGGGACCTTACGGGCTTTCGCTCCACCGTAATGCCTCATTAGGCATGATCATCATACTTGAACGCGTTTTCATCGAGCGCTTCTGGGAGGCCATGTGTCACCGAACAACAGTTCATCCTTGAAGCCGGATGATCGCATCAGTAGAACGGACCCTTCGGAAAAACGCGGAAACCTTGTCCCTGATCGCGAGTTTTCAGGACACGGGGGCGACAATAGACGATGCTTCCGGCGGTCGCGGCTAATAGAGCGTGGACGTCATACCTAGCGTTGCACGATGATGTTGATCCACTGGACGCACGTCGCTGCGCGCTCGAACGATATCTACGGCAACGCGCGGCACGGAAGAGCTGACGTGCTTAGGGCTGGCTTATCTCGCGCGCGTCCCGAGCGACACTTGGTGACCTGCGGCACCTGTTGAGGTCGTTCCTTGCTCGGGGGCGCACTGCCTGAACTGGACCTTTTGGCGATCGCCTGCCTTCTGTTCGTTATCGCTCTGCGACTTGTGTTTGGCGGCTAATCCCTGAAGTGGGCTGATCGGACGCACTGCGCGCCTAACCAGACAAAGGAAGCCCTCGCGCGGACCGGCGGGCCTCAGGCATTCTACCATTTCTGACGACCATACCACTCGTTGAGTTCTTTTTTGGCTTGATCTTTTTGGTAGCCGTAGCGCTGCTGGGGTTTACCTTCGAGCTGATCTTGCTTTCCGTTGATGGTGTCTAAGTCGCCGTCGGTGAGTTTGCCCCACTGCTCCTTCACCTTGCCTTTGATCTGCTTCCAATTTCCTTCCACGCGGTTCCAATCCATCTGGGCCTCCTTCTGTTGAAACCGACAATCCAACGCGCCAGCTCCAGCCGAGTTCGAACGAAAGCCGATCTATCGCATTGCAGGGACGGCCAGTCCGCCGGAACAGCGCCGAAGCCGAAGAGATTGCAAGTCTCGGCGGAACGCCAGGAGCGATATCGGAATGTTTGTCGCCGAACCCTCAATCTCCGACGCGAGCACGGTAACGGGCTCACCAACTTCGGCCACGCGGCTCCGGTTCTTCACGTTGTAACGTGAAGACCTCGCATTCCGCTAAGAGCTGTGACCGAACGGATAACCTTCCCCCGGGGGTGCCGCAGATTCCACAACGCGGAAGGAGACGGTGATGTTGATTGACTTAATTCGAAATGGCCGAGGCATGTCTTTTCTTTCATATCAACACCGCCCAAACTCGGCTTGCCTCGATGTCGGGTCGGCACGGCCGCACATTGAACTTCAGACGACAGCTCCCGGATCAGCTCTGGAGGAACTTCACGGTAGAGATCGGCCATTGCCCCTCATGCCCGCTGATCGATACACGAAGACCGTGCACGTCATCCAGGTCTAGGTGCTTGATCGTGCCGGCCTTGCCGTCGCTCAAGACGACGGCCTTTCCGACAAGCTCCTGCTCGGCAGCATGTAATTCGCGAAGGATATTGACCGCTCGCTCTTCGCCCGTGCTGGATGCACTCATGGGCGTGAAAATAGCCGAAATAGCGCGATGTTCCGGCATGCCCGACGGGGGTCATGAAGGCATTTCGGGGCGCAGTCGGCGGGAACGTAAGTTTCTAAGCAGCGATCCAAATCCTCAGGATGGACGCCCTCCAACCAACCATCGCCGAGTTCCTCGTGAATGTCGCGGCCGCTAAAATTCAACCACGGGCGGTTGAACCAAATGCATTGCTTGTCCGTACCTGAGACCCAAATCATCACGGGCGCCGCTTTCATAGCCTCGCAGAATCGCGCATCCAGTCCTGCCGAAGGCTCGGCAGAAAAATGGGCTGGGCTTGTACTGTTCAATAGGCCCGTCATCCTCAAGCACCGGCAGGTGTTATATCGCACGAGGGCCTGACTCTGATCGAACGACAGACCGCCGGTCAGGTCCAAGGTAGCGGACCAGTTGACGCATCGCGCGGTCCTGACCGGCTGCATGCCGCAGGTCGGCTATGGGGGCACAACCGGACTCATGCAGTGCAGCAAGAACCAGCATTCGATCCATCCTCGTCAGCGGGTGGACATCGTGACTGCGAGCATGGAGTCATTGACCAGATCCACGCCGTTCAGCAGTACCCGAAGTAGTAGTAGCCGCCGCTCGATCCTCGACCGAGAGGGGCCATTTTGAGGTTGGACTTTCAAACCTTGAAGAAGGTCGCAAGCCGCTGCCACGATTTCGCCTCTGAGCAATCGGCTAATACCTCTGTGTCATGCAGCGATTCGCACGGAGCTTTTGAGGTGCATGATTTGACGTTTTGGAATGAGTTAACGCGCAAGGAGCAGCGAATCATTATCAAGCTGTTCGGCGGTGGATCCACGCGTGGCAACAGCTCGGTCGAGACCGTCAAGCTCATCCGGCTGGGTCTCATCTATGAGAACGGTTTGACCGCCGCCGGCCTCGAAGCATTCATCGCAGCGTTCAAAGTGCAACGTGAGGCGCGTCAACCAGAGTTGCTGGCATAGAACCGAGCCCGGTTACGCCAGGCCCGTCTACACGCGAATAGAAAACCTGTTCATCGCGATCAGCAGCTGTATTCGCGGATCAACTTCCTGCAGATAGATTGTTTTTCTCAAGAACTCGATTTCTTCTGTTTGGTGAGACTCGTCAAGATTGATGTACCAGGACCGCGGTGTTCCATCTGTACCGTCGCTCCATCGGTAGCCTCTCTTTTTCAGCGGATCCTTCAGCTCGAAGGGAGGCTGCTCGGCCCATGTACGGATCGTCTTGCGCCGCGCTCGTTCGAGAAGAATAGCGAAGGCGGATCGATTGAGACTCGGTACGTCGGCCGACAATATCTCAATCAAAGCACGATAATCATCGATCGCTCGATGGGCTTGGTGAAGCCGGCCAACAAGTAGCCGACGCGCGAACCGTCAAATCCATGTCTACGCCAGTCGATTTCCGTAGCAGAACAATGCCCAGGATTACCGCTCGAAAAGCGGCCAGTAGCGCTCAGCGAATTTCCGCTCAGAGTTTGCGTTGTGGGCGACGATGATCATCGTATCGGACGCAAACGCCGAACCCCCCTCTGGATCGATCCGATGGCCTAAGACCATTTCGTCTGTGACGCCCGTGAGCTCGATGATCTCAGCAGGTTCGGGATTCTGAGGCTCGTTGAACGAGGAAAAAAAGTCCGTCTCTATTTGCGGAGGATCTCGCGGCCCATTACGATCTTCATGATTTCTGTCGAACCCTCCATCTGCTTGCACATACGCAATTGGTTGTAGAAGTCGCTGAATGGGTAGTCGTCGATTGCAAGACCACGTCCCCCCAGGATCTGCATCGATCGATCCACGACCCGCAGTCCGGCATCGATGCAGTAGCCCTTGACCATTGAGGCCTGTAGCCTTGCGGCCGAGTAGCCTCCCCGGTCGACCAGCCAGGCTGCATAGTACGTGTTCCACCGGATCGATTCGATGTCGAATTGCGAGTCTGTCAGCATCCACTGGATCGCCTGATTGTCGCCTAGCTTCCCGCCGAACACTTCGCGCGTCCCTGCCCAATCGATCGCGAGCTCCTGGCTCCGCTCGGACATCCCGAGCGCCACCCCTCCCAAGCGAAGCCGAAAGCGATTGAACTGATGCTGGGCAATTGAGAATCCAGCCCCCGGTCCGCCCAGGAGGTTCTCCGCCGGAACGAGGACATTCTCCAGCTTCATCTCCTGCTCGACACCCCATTGGCGCGACATGACAGGAATGTCTCGCACTTTCTCGAAACCGGGCGTGTCGTTGTCGACGAGGAAGATGCTGATGCCGCGATGCCCCTTTTCCGGATCAGTCACCGCAGCGACGGCCGTGTACGACGCCTCATGGTGCCCGGTCCTCCACATTTTCGTTCCATTGATGACGTATTGGTCCCCTTTCTTGACAGCAGTCGTCCTGATGCGTGCCAAGTCGGAGCCCGCTTCCGGCTCGGTGAAGCACATGGACCATGATGTCCGGCCCTCAAGGACCGGGTAGAGGTACTTGCTCTTGATCTCTTCGCTTGCCTCATAGAGTACAGGCCACGGAGCAAAGTGCCCGCCAGGCATGCGCCTTGGCGATTTTGAGAATTCGGCAAGGACGATCACATCCTCCATCGCTCCGAGCCCTTGGCCGCCGTAGGCCTTCGGCACGTTAAGCTTCGTCAGCCCAAAGTCCTGGAGCTTCCCTTTCAAATGCGCCGTCAACTCCGGGCTGTACTCGGGAACGGTAATTGGCCAGGAGCGATAAACGGGCAAGACTTCGGTATTGATGAAGGTGCGTGCTCGCTGCTGGAGATCGAGTTGTTCCTTGGTGAGTTCAAAGTCCACGGCAGGTCCTCTCTATAGATAATGAATGGAGGCCGGCGAAGGACGTCGCCTCCGCCCCCCAGATGTCGTCAGTCGAAACGCTCATTTTTCCGCGTCGATGACCTCGCCGATTGGCTTCCAGGTCGCGCCGTCGAACTGCATCAGCTGCTCTTGACTTATCGGCGTGTACCGTGTCGGGCTGGTATTGAACTTGATTCCGGGAAGCATGATTGGAAGTTCGAGGTCCTTGATGCCGGTCGCCTGTTTCATCAGGTTCTCGCGCGTCAGGTTGTCTCCGCAGTTCGTAAGGACGTGAACAAACGTCTGTGCCGTGGCGTAGCCGAACACGTGGAGGGTTTCCGATGGATTGGCTTCGGGCATGTATTGCTTCATGAACGCGAGATAGTCCCGGATGCCGGGGTCATCGGCCCACATCTCGTCGTTGGGATCCTTGCGGAAGGCCACCGTGATGACACCTTTCGAATTCTCGAGCCCTGCCGGCACCAGTGTGCTCGACATTGAGCCGGCCGCATCGCTCAGCAGATGCACGGGATGCCAATTCGTTTCCGCAATCTTCTTGATGGCCTGGGCTGCAAACTTTGGCGTCGAGATGTCGACCAACACATCGGCGCCAGTCGCTTTCAGGATCAGGATCTGTGAATCGACCGTCGGCTCAGCGACCTCGTAGCTGATCTCCTTGACGATCATTGTGGCGGCCTTGTCGGCCAAGCCATCGTGGAGACCCTTGATGTAGTCGCGTCCAAAATCGTCGTTCTGGAAAAGCACGGCTACCTTCGCGCTGCGTCGCTCCTTCAGAAGATATTTGGCATAGATCACGCCTTTGGCATGGTTGTTCGGCTGCCAGCCCATCGACCACGGATAGGTGGCGGGCTCCGAGACGCGATTGGCGCCCGTGCCCAGGAACAGCCCCGGCACCTTCTTGGCGTTGAGATATTTTTGCGTTGCAAAGTTCGTGGACGAGCCGATCGTGCCGACGATCGCCAGCACTTCCTCGCTTTCCACAAGCCGGCGCGTTTGCTCGACAGCCTTTGGGGGGCTGTAGCCATCGTCGAGCGAGATCAGGTTGATCTTGCGACCGTTGATCCCGCCATCGGCATTTACCTTCTGAAAATAGGCGATCATGGCGCGGCCGATTGCGGCGAAACTGGATGCAGGGCCGCTATAGGGCATGGTCTGGCCGATTTTCACTTCGGTATCCGTCACGCCGGGTCCGTAGTTCTTGTCCTGGCCGGCTGTCGGAGAGATCAAGCCCGCCCACGCGGTTGCACAGATCGCGATTGTGAGCTTCTTCACGCTGTTTGCCTGTCCTGCTTGATCTGGGCTGAGGATCGCTGCAAATAGCGCTCCTTCAGCACGTGCTTGAACAGCTTTCCGTTGGCCTGCCGCGGCAGTTCGGCCTCGAAATCGATCGAGCGCGGACATTTGATGTGCGATAGGCCGTCCCGGCAGAATGCGATCAGTTCGGCCGCGAGTGCGGGTGACGCCTTCGAAGGGTTCTTGAGCTGCACCACCGCCTTGACCTCTTCGCCATATTCCGGATTTGGGATGCCGAACACGGCGACGTCGATGATGTCAGGGTGCAGCGCCAAGCGGTTCTCGATTTCGACGGGATAGATATTGACGCCGCCGGAAATAATCATGTGGGAGCGGCGGTCGGTCAGGAATAGATATCCTTCCCCGTCAAGGTAGCCGACATCGCCGATGGTCGACCACCCTTTCGCGTTTCGCGAGCGCGCGGTCTTCTCGGGATCGTTGTGGTAGACGAATGGCGGGCCGTCGAAATACACGTCGCCGATCTCACTGGGGCCAAGCTCATTCTGGTTTTCGTCGAGAATGTGGATCGTGCCAATGCAGGCGCGCCCGACCGATCCGCGATGCGACAGCCATTCCGCTGTCGAGATGCAGGTTGCGCCGTTGCGTTCCGAGCCTGCGTAATATTCCCAAATGATCGGGCCCCACCACTCGATCATTCGTTCTTTGATCTCGGGCGGGCATGGCGCGGCCGCATGAATCGCGCAGCCATGCGATGATAGATCGTAGCGGGTGCGCACCTCCTCCGGCAACGCCAGCAGACGGAAGAACATCGTCGGCACCCACTGACTGTGGGTGATGCGGTACCGTTCGATGGCGGCCAGAGCCGGTTCGGCCGCGAACTGCTTCATGATTATGACGGTCCCGCCGTTTTCCAGCGTACGCATGGAGAGGCGAAGCGGCCCAGCATGGTACAAGGGTGCGGGGGAGAGATAGACCGCATCCTCTGTGAAGCCGAAATTGGCTTGTACCCAGTCGCCTGATGTCCGAGCCTGCGTCGCATTGGCGAAGAGCGGCTGCTTGATGCCTTTGGGTTTGCCCGTCGTACCGGAGGAATAGCAGAAATCTTTGCCGATCGGGCCGTCGGGAGTCTCGATCATGCGATCGAAGCGCGCGAGCTCCGCGGCATAGCTAAGAGTATCGTCCAGTGCACCATCGAGCGCGTAGACGGCGCAATGGTGAGGGTTGTTGGCCAGCAATTCCTGGACCGTTTCGGCGAACCGGGTGGCGACAAAAAATGCTTTGGCGCCGCTATCTCGGACAATGTATGCGGCCTCCTCGGGTGTCAGATGCGTACTGACCGGCGTGTAATAAAGTCCCTGGCGACGGGCACCCCAGATGAGTTCAAAGTAACTGAGGTCATTATCGAGCATGATCGCGATGCCGTCGCCGGTGGCCAGGCCCGTCCAGATCAATAGTTGTGTGACGGCGTTGGCTCCGCGGTCCAGCTCACCATAAGTTACAGTCCGTTCCGAGAACGCGACCCGCGCGGCTATCTTGTCGGGATGGCGTTCTGCCCAGTGGCGTAGGTTTGGCATTTCTTCCCCTTAAGACGATGGTCTTCGCGCCGAATGGGATCGGCTTTCGGGGATTGTCGATTTCGGCGCGTGGTCATTGAATGACCGCGGATGCCAATCGGATTGACCAAATCCGATTTCTATTTCGCCGGTGGCCTATGGCTCTCCCGGTATTCGCCCGGCGCAGAGCCGGTCCAACGCCTGAATGCCCGGTGGAAGGCGCTGAGTTCGGAGAAGCCGAGGGAGACTCCGATCTCCTCGAGCGACAGTCGGGATTTCTGCAGCAGATGAATGGCGAGATCGCGCCGCAGCCGGTCCTTGATTTCTTGAAAGCCGCAGCTCTCTTCTTCGAGCAGGCGGCGGCGCAGCGTCTGTGGGGACACGGCCAGTTTGCCTGCGATGTCCTCAAAGGGTAACGGCCGCTTCAGATTGCGGCGGAGAATTGCGCGTACTCGCTCAGCCATGCTGCTGTCGTCCCGATAGCGCACGAGCAGCGCACCGGGCATGGACGCGAGGAAACGCCTCAGGCGCTCCTCATCAGGCACGATAGGCAGGTCGAGCAACTCAGTGCCGAACCGGATTTCCGTACGGGGCTGCTCGAACAGCATCGGGGCTCGATAGAACGGTTCGAGTTCCAAGCTGAAGGGTTCTTCTGGAAAGACGTAGTGAACTGTGATCAGCGGCAGCCGGCGGCCCACGAGCCAGCACATCAGGCCATAGGCGAACATCAGGATCGCGCCGTTGGCCATGCGCCGGCGGTTAGGCTGGGCAATGGTATCGGTGACGTAGAGCGAAGCGTCGTCGGGACCTTCCGCGAGACGCACCACGAAATCGTCCGCGACCAGATGATAGAATTGGCAGCCGATCCTGATCGCTTCCCGCAGGTTGGCGCACCGGATCAGCAAGCGGCACATCATGCGGAAGCTGCCGGGCTTGATGGGACGGCTGCCGAGGAGCCAGAGTTCGTCGCGCGTCTCCCGCGTAATGACCGCGATCAAGCGGGCAAACTGGTGTTGCGGCAATCGGGCACCCGGCTTCTCGAGCTGCTCAGCCGCTATGCCCGCCCGTGCCACCAGCTGAGCGACATCGAATCCTGCCTCCCGGACACCGCTCAGCACCAGCCCGACATAGCTGCAGTCAATGGCGGAACGCGGCGGCGCCTTGTCTAATGGCCCAAGTCTTTGAAATGGCATGGTGGCATCATGTTAGCCCGCAGATTGGGCAGTCGCCACCTTCGTGGTGGCAGCTACGGTCAACGCTATTGGTTATTTTTGTCATTGCGGGCGCGACGCTTCGTTTCATTGTTACCACCAAATTAGATGGGGGAAACTTGGTGCGTGCCCTAATGAGTTGTGAGCCGGGTGGTCCCGAGACCCTACGGCTGCTCGATGTGCCAATGCCAGTCCCCGGCGCGGGACAGGTGGTATTGGCGGTGAAGGCCTGCGGCGTCAACTATCCGGACCTTCTCACCATCCAAGATCGCTACCAGGTCAAGATGCCGCGTCCCTTCGCTCCGGGAGCCGAGGTGGCTGGAATAGTCTCTGCGCTGGGATCCGGCGTATCCGGATTTCGGGTCGGGCAACGGATCGCGGCCCGCATTGGCACGGGCGGTATGGCAGAGTTCGTGGCTGTAGATGCCGGACGTTGCAGCCACGTTCCTGACGGAATGTCCTTTGCCGATGCCGCCGTGATGCAATTCACGTTCGAGACGGCATATTATGCGCTCCACACCCGCGCACGTCTCAAGGCAGGCGAGACCGTGCTCGTGCTTGGCGCGGGGGGAGGCGTCGGCATCGCGGCAGTGCAGGTTGCACGCAATCTCGGGGCCCATATCGTCGCCGCGGCTTCGTCACAGGAGAAGGTCGACTTCGCTCGCCGCCATGGCGCGGGCGGAGGTATCCTGTATCCCTCTGTGCCGCCCGACGAGCGCCGGGACGTCGCGGCTCACCTGAAGACCGCAATTGGCGGCCGCGGCGCGGATGTGGTCATCGACCCGGTGGGCGGTTGGCTGACGGAAGCTGCTATCCGCTGTGTAGCAGAGGGTGGCAGATATCTCGTGCTCGGCTTCACGGCGGGTATTCCATCCCTGCCGCTCAATCTTCCGCTCCTGAAGAACTGCGACGTGCTCGGGATTAATTGGCGGACGTTCATCTTGCAGCAGGATGCGCAGAATGAGGCCAACCGGCGAGAGCTGCAGCGCTGGTACCGAGAAGGCATCTTGTCCTCCGGCATCACCGCGGAATTCCCTCTGCATGAGGGTGGCAAGGCGATCCAGCTCCTTGCTGACCGGAGCGCGTTCGGAAAACTTGTGGTGACAATCTGATCATTCAGCCGTCACCGGGCTGACAAACCATCGCCGAAGGCATCAACGAATGGACGAGAGTTAAAGACCCCAGCAACCATCCTAAAATGATGATGTAGCGGAGCACAGGCATGAGCAAGCTGGACAAGCAGAAGTTTGAGAACATTGGCCACTCTTGGGTGGAGCGATGGAACAAGTCGAGCGCGGATGACTTCGCGGATCTGTTTAGTGAACATGGCGAATACATCGACCCATCCTTTGGATTGCTACGTCGTGGTCGCGATTTCCTGAAGCTCCATCATCAATTTTGGCATCGGGCAATTTCGGGGTTTCGCCTGACGCCGGAAAGAATATTCGCCGGCGATGCCGTCGTGGTGGTTCAAGCGCTCGGAGAAGGAACCTTTGATGGTCAGAGCCTTGGGAAGGGCGCAGTAGTCGCTAGCGGCAAAGCTTTTCACGGTCGTCTGTGCGCCGTCCTGGCCATAGATGATGAAGGCAAAATCGGCCGCTGTTCGGAATACTACGACCGAAGCCTTTTCCCAGGAGGAGAACAGCCTCCCTGCCGCGATCTTGATCACCTCTTGTCCCCAATGGATTTGTGATGAGATTTCCACGCACAGAGGTCAACTCTGAAAACTTACACGCGCTCTCTCAAAACAAGGGCAGCGGAAGTGCTCGTTGGGCTCCCATTAAGCTCACGGGGTCCGGCAGCAAATCCTGCCTATCCCACGTGCGTCAACGAGCGAGCCCAAATTGCTGCGGGTTGACAAGCCACGCTCGCCCTTGCTCTTCGAATTGCCGCAGATAGCCTGCGGTGTTCGATCTGCTGCGAGAACAGGCCGTCACCATCCGGCTGGTTGGGCAGAACGCGCGTGCAGCCCTGGGGATTGCCGATATAGGTTTTGGCGTGGAGAGGGGGCGATCGTCTAATCAGGATCCGGGCAGGAGTTGCAGGACAGCGAGCACGTCAACCGCGCATACCTCAGGATGTGACCAAAAAGATTCGTCTTTGGGAGGATCAGGATGACCGTGTCGGAGCTTGGGAGCGCCCATCGCGAGGCGCCGGATGTGTCGCGATTTCCTATTCTCGATCCTCTGCAGCTTGGCCATCTCCGCCACATCGAGAACCTCGCCGCCCAGCCCGACGGCGAATGGTCCAAGATGGGCATTCCCGACCCCGGGCAGGAATGGCTGGACTCCTATCGCTATCAGCTCGCGCAGATGGCATATGCGCTGGCCCTTGCGCACTATCACCGCCTACCTGCCGCACCCGCGGTGTTTCGGAGCACGTTCGATCACTTGATCCGCAAGATGTTGCGGCGCGAGGTGTGGGGATATTGGAAAGATACCAGCCAATCAGGGCCATACGTCAATCCAGACATCAAGGAGCTGCGTAAGGGCTGGATCGATCCGGTGGTCCGCGAGAACATCATGTATAGCGGGCATCTGTCCGCTATGGTGGGCATGCAGAGTATGCTGTTCGATGACGATAGCTATGACCAGCCCGGCGCTTTGACCTTCCTGCACAACCCGATCTTCTGGGGAATGCAGCCCGAGAAGTTCGAATACAACCGCACCACGCTCAACGAGGTGATCTACTGGCAGATGGTCGAGAACGGATGGCTCGGCGTGGCCTGTGAGCCGAACTGCGTGTTCATCGTCTGCAACCAGTTTCCGATGCTCGGCTTTCGGTTTGCGGATCTGCGTAAGGGCACTGCGGTGGCCGAAGAGGCGACACAGAGCTATCGCGCCGCCTGGGAGAAAAAGGGCATCTTCTCGAATGAAGGGTGGTTCCACGCCTGGTGGCGCATTGAGCAGGACGAGTTCGTGGCGCCGAAGAGCGTCGGCTGGACCGCATGGGGCGGAGCGGTGATGAACGCCTGGAATCGCGATTTCGTGCACGGCATCTATCGCGACCAACTCCGCGGCGTCCTGAAGTACGGCCGTCACGGCCTCGTCTCACTCCACCCGAACTCCGTGGTGCCACGCGTTCGCGAGGCACTGGCCGGCGGCCATCCGCTCGATGGCGTCGAAGACCGCACCTATTCATGGCCGATGCCCGACGTCGGCTACGTCGCCACGCTGCTGTCCGAGATGGGAGATCCTGATCTTCAGGGTCTGCTGGCGCATGCCGACCGCCATATGTCTCCGACCTGGAGCGACGGCGGTCTCTATTATCCGCGGAACGAGCAATCCTATGACGCGGACGGCAATCTGGTCCGGATGGATCGGCTGACTGGCAATGCGATGCTGGCTTATGCGCGCCTGAATGTTCCCGACGGCTTGTGGGCGTTGTACAACAAGCCATGGACCGCCGATCACTTCGCTGCTCCTGCCTTGCGGCGGATCACGCCGGCCATGGATGTGACGCGTGCGATCTATGACCGCGACGCGAAGCTCCTCGTGCTGACGCTTCAGCCGCGCCAGGCCGGTGGTTCGGAGACCATCCTCGGAATTGGGCCGATAGTGCCGGCTGCGTCCTGGACGCTGTTCCGTGACGCCGAGCCGGTGGCCGCCAGTCGCGCTGGGACGATCACCGCAATCGGCGCGGTTCAGGCGGTGGTACACGATGGGACCATCGTGGTGAACCTGGCACTGGAGAGGACGACCACGCTCATCGTGGCGTTCGACCATGTCTGACTGCTGCAAAGGACAAGCCGCAGGCGAGCCGGCCAAACGGCCCGGCGGTGCCTTTGAGCTGATCGACCATTATGGGCACGCCGTTAGCGACCGCAGCTATCGCGGCCAGTTCATGCTGCTTTTCTTTGGCTTCACCCATTGCCGCGCAGTTTGCCCTGCTGCACTCGCGCGGCTCTCGGCGGTGATCGGCAGGCTCGGGCCGTTGGCTTCACGCCTACGGCCGCTCTATGTCACCGTCGATCCGGAGCGGGACACGCCCGAGGTCATGAAGACATTCCTGGAGCGCAGCTATCCGCATTTCACCGGCCTGACTGGCTCGCGCGAAAACATCGATCACATCAAGTCGCTATATAAGGTCTTCGCGATGCGCGCAGCCGACCCCGACGACGCGACGGGATATCAGATGCCGCACACCGCCTTCACCTATCTGGTCGGTCCGGATGGTCGCTACGTCGCGCATTTCACCGATGCGGTCGGTGAAGACGAACTGGTGGCGCGGATCGGCAGCGATCTCGGCTCGGGAGCGTAGCTCACGAAGCGGTCAGCGGCTGCTCTTAGCCCAGTCGAAGAGCAGGGCGTTGAGAGCCTGCTCTGTCATCCTGATCGGGTTGGACCAATTCAAGGTGGCGGAGGGTGAAGTCGATGACGCCGTGCGTTGCCGCGATCACTTGGCAGTCGCAAGTCCGGCGACCAGGGTAGCAGCGCCTGCTTGAAAGAAGCTGCAACCGGTTAGCATCCTCGAAAAGGTGGAATGTGGGCGCGCCGGGCGAGGGGCGAGCATCCCTCGCCGCCCTTGATGTGCGTGCGGGGGTGTCGAGACGGCGTGCGCATGACCGTCACCTAACGTGGTGCCCACGATCCAGGCTTAGACCGTGGTCCTCGGCTCGCCGCGGCGAGCGGGAAATCCTGCGTCTGCAGCGGACGGATCCGCTTGACCCGATCAAGGCCGAGTTCCTCGGCCGTCTCCGTGAGTGTTATGCGGCTGAGGCCTGCTAGTGGTCTTATTGCATCTGGCCAGATACTCGCGCATCGCATCGACACGATAGAGGGGCCTGCCATCGACGTAGCGCCATTTCAGTGGGTGGTTCGGATCGCGCCGCCACTGCTCCAGTGCGCCGGGCGTGCGCCGGATAACCGCAGCCGCCTCCAGTGCCGTCAAATTAGAGCTGTTCGGCAATGTATCGAAATCGAAGGTCGCGGGCGGCGGCATGCCACGGTTCTTGCGAGAGCGCGTCGTGGTCCGCGGCGGCTTTCTGGAATCTACGGGCCCAAATAGCTTGGTCCGTATCTCTTCCTCCTTCTCTGGCATGCCTCCTCCTCCGAACCACGATCGGTCTGATGCAATAAGACCGTGGGTTGTTCCAGCAAGAAAGGAATCAAGCGCAAAGGTATTGCTGCCGGATAGCTGTGGCGTACGAAAAGGATGCCATTCTTTGCCGAGAGCTTGACCTGTGAATCCGGGACCGATCGCTATCCTAAATGTTGGCTGGGGAGCGCAATATTCCGATCGAAACACGGTGATTGAAACTGTCGATTCGGAAGCCGAACGACCTGCAACCGGACCGTTCCTGCGCGCTGTAGCGTAAAAATCGGAGAGGCCGCATGCGCTGTTGGCAAGCTCGTAACCCGCCGTCCGTCCCCTAGCTCACTTGCCCCCGCGTGCAAAAAAAGGCGAAGGTCGGCGTGAAGGCGCGCCAGCATCCGGCCCACGGGCTTCCAAACGTCTGGACTACCGCGCGCCTTTTGGATGAATTTTGACAGCACTGGTGGTCATCACCGCCGCCAGCGGCGCATCAATGCGTGCTTGGACCTCCGTTAGGTGCAGCAGATGAAGAGTTCACACAATGGCGATGACCCGAGAGGGAGCGCTCCCGGTGACACCGAAGCAGCGTAGATTGCGCGTCCATACGCAAGATCCGTTACCAGGGTTGGGCGGGACAGGTGACCTTTCCCGAGCTGGCCGAGGACCTCGGCTATCTCGCGCCGCTGAAGCTGAAATGGGTCGGCAATACCATCAGCGGGCCGCAGGATATTCAGACCGTGGTCACCGGTGACATCGACATCGGCGGCGCGTTCTATGGCGCGATCCTCAAGCTGATCGCGGCGAAAGCCCCGATCAAGGCGGTGGTCGGCTATTACGGCTCCGATGCCAATACCTATTATGGCTACTTCGTGAAGGACGACAGTCCGATCAAGTCCGCGCGCGACCTGATCGGCAAGAAGGTGGCGGTCAACACGCTGGGCGCACATCTGGAGTTCGTATTGCGCGAGTACATGGCTAGGTCCGGCCTCAGCGCGAGCGAGGCCAAGCAGGTCACGCTGGTGGCGATCCCACCGGTGAGCGGCGAGCAGGCGTTGCGCCAAGGCCAGGTCGAGGTGAGTGCGCTCAGCGGCGTCTTGCGCGACAAGGCCCTCGAGCGTGGGGGCATCCGCTCGCTTTTCAATGACACCGATCTGTTCGGCCAGTTCACCGGCGGTGCCTACGTGCTGCGAGACAAATTCATCAAGGACAATCCCAATGCCTCGCGCAAGCTGGTGGAGGGGATTTCGCAGGCGATCGCATGGGCCCAGACCACACCGCCGGAACAGGTGAGGGCCCGGTTCGACAAGATCATCGCCGAGCGCAAGCGCAATGAGGATGCCTCCTCCATCAAGTACTGGAAGAGCACGGGCGTTGCCTCCAAGGGCGGCGTGATCTCGGATGCCGAAATCCAGGTCTGGATCGACTGGCTGGAGAAGGACGGTCTGTTCAAACCGGGTCAGGTCAAGGCATCTGATACCTATACCAACGCGTTCAACTTCTTTCGTCCCGGCAAGACGGCGGAGGCCCGATGACCTCGGTCAAAATCCGTATCGAGCAAGTCCGCAAGGAGTTTTTCCTGCGTGGCGAGGGGGCCGAGCAAAGAAAGCACTTTGCCGCGCTTGAGGACATCACGCTCGATGTTCGCTCCGGCGAATTCCTGGCGCTTGTCGGCCCGAGCGGCTGCGGAAAGTCGACCTTGCTCGATCTGCTGGGCGGTCTCACGCTGCCCAGTAGCGGCCGGATCCTGCTCGATGGGCGGCCGATTGCCGGACCGGGTCGCGACCGCGGCATCGTGTTCCAGCAGTATGCGCTGTTTCCTTGGCGCACCGCTGCGGAAAATGTGGAATTCGGTCTCGATATCGCCGGGCTCAAGCCCAAGCAGCGGCGCGACATCGCCCGGCATTTCCTTGACCTGGTCGGCCTGTCCGGCTTTGCCGACCGCTACCCGCACGAGCTCTCCGGTGGCATGAAGCAGCGCGTGGCGATCGCGCGAAGCCTCGCCTACGATCCGGAGGTGCTGCTGATGGACGAGCCGTTCGCCCCGCTCGATGCTCAGACCCGCGAGACGCTGCAAGGAGAGTTGCTCCGGATCTGGCGTGCCACCGGAAAAACCATCGTCTTCATCACCCATGGCATCGACGAGGCGATCGTGCTCGGCCAGCGGGTGGCCGTGATGACGTCGCGCCCGGGCCGGATCAAGCAGGTGTTCGACGTTCCAGATGTGCTGCGCAGCGAAGATGGCGACGTACGCTCGCTATCCGAGTTCGGCCGCGTGCGTCACGACGTTTGGAGTCTGTTGCGCGAGGAAGTTTTGAAGGCACAGCAGGGACAGTTGGCCGGCGCCATTGGCACGCAGCGTGCCGCCCGCAAAGTGGAAGAGGTTGCCCATGTCTAGTCTCGAAATGTTGACATTGCTGGAGGTTGCGCACGGGCGCCGAGAGCCGCTCACCAGCGTGGAAAGACCAGCATCGCCAGTGGCGGACCGGATCCGCGCCGCGGCCCGCGGGCTGGCTGCCTTCGGGCACCGCTCGTTGCTGCTGATTGCCCTGCTGGCGGTCTGGGAGGCGGCTCCGAGAATCGGGCTGATCGATGCCGTGTTCCTGCCACCGTTCTCGGAGGTTATCGCTGCGGGCTGGCAGCTTGCGCAAACCGGTGAGCTCTACGATGACGTCTCCGCCAGCCTGTTGCGCGCCTTGAGTGGCTTTCTGATTTCGGTCACGTTGATCGTCCCGCTCGGCGTGGCCGTCGGTTGGTATGCCCGGCTCGGTAATCTCGTCAACCAGTTCATCGAGATCTGCCGCAATACCGCGCCGCTCGCGCTGCTGCCGGTCTTCATCCTGCTGCTCGGCATCGGCGAAACGTCGAAGATCACGATGGTGGTCTATAGCTGCGCGTGGCCGCTGCTGCTCAACACCGTTGCCGCGGTGAAGCAGGTCGATCCGTTGCTGATCAAGTCGGCGCGGACCATGGGGGCAACCCCGCAGCAGCTGTTCCGCAAGGTGATCCTGCCGGCAGCGCTTCCCACCATCTTTGTCGGGATACGCCTCGCCAGCGCGTCGGCCATGCTGGTGCTGGTGGCGTCCGAAATGGTCGGCGCGAAGGCCGGCCTCGGCTATCTCATCATCAACAGCCAATATAGCTTCCTGATCCCGCAGATGTATTTCGGCATCCTCGGGATCACCGTCATCGGGTTGGCGTCCAATGCCGTTCTCGAAGCGCTGGAGCGGCGCTTCATGCGCTGGAAGGCGCCAGTGACGGCGTAATCCGTCAGCTCCACATGTGATGATTAGCCGACGCAGCGCGCGATTGAGATTGTTCCGCTCAGAGGAGTGCACGATGACAAGCCAACCCATCGCGCCGAGTGCGTGTCCGCCCCGCCGGGATCGGTTGAGTTCAACGCCGACGTGCTGGTCCTCGGCGGCGGACCTGCGGGCACTTGGGCTGCGGTGAGTGCGGCGGAACGCGGGGCGCGCGTTGTGCTGGCAGACAAGGGTTTTTGTGGCACGTCCGGGGCTACCGCTGCCGCCGGCACGGGCGTGTGGTACGTCGACCCGGCTCCTGCGCTTCGCGAGGCGGCGATGGCCAAGCGCGAGAAGCTGGGCGGGCAGCTCCAGGACCGACGTTGGATGGCGCGCGTCCTCGAGCAAACCTACCTGCAGAGCAGCCGGCTCGCCGATTGGGGCTATCGTTATCCCACCAATGACGAGGGCAAGTCGCAGCGCACCTCGCTGCAGGGCCCAGAATACATGCGCCTGATGCGCAAGAGGACCAAGCAGGCTGGCGTCACCATTCTAGATCATAGTCCTGCGCTCGAACTGCTCGTGGACGACAATGGCGCCGTTGCTGGTGCCAGCGGCCTGCGCCGGCAGAAGCATGATCGCTGGACGGTGCGGGCCAAGGCGGTCGTGATTGCGACAGGCGGCTGCGCGTTCCTGAGCAAGACCCTGGGATCGAATATCCTGACCGGTGATGGCTACCTTATGGCGGCGGAGGCTGGCGCTGAATTCAGCAGCATGGAATTCTCCAATCCATATGCAATCTCGCCGGCCTTCGGCTCGGTAACGAAAACCCTGTTCTACGGTTGGGCGACCTTTACCTATGAAGACGGCAGCGTTGTCCCCGGCGCGGCGTCGAAGGGGGGGCGCTCGGCTATTGCCCGAGCGCTGCTCGAGGGCGCGGTCTATGCGCGGTTCGACAAGGCTGACGATGACGTGCAGTACCAGATGCGTGCGTCGCAGCCGAACTTCTTCCTGCCATTCGATCGCACCGGCGTCGACCCGGTTAGCAATCGCTTTGCGGTCACGCTTATGCTCGAGGGCACCGCTAAAGGCGGCAGCATCAGAACCATCCTTTTTGTATCAGGGCACTCCTAACGATGATGCGAGGGCAAAAGCCGCCGACTAGCAGAAGAGGGGGCGCCTAACCGCGCCTCCTTATCGCTGCTACGGAACGAGCCTTCTCCGGCCCAGCGAGGAATTGAGCTGGTTCGTAAGGTGCTGGCTGAACGAGATATCCGATGGTGTAAACCCGTTGGGGCCCGTTGGCCCGAAAGTCAGAAGCAGCTCGTGCGTCCGCGTTCGGTTCACGTTGAGTATTGGCGTCCCGCCGCCCGAGAGCGGGATAAGCTTGAATTGCGGACTTACGCCACCGCTCGATACCACAACGAACTTAAGATCGTAGCTATAGACGTCGACCTTTTCGGGCTTCTTGTCTCCCGTCGGCTTCGATGAAAAAAGTAGATCTGCCGCCATCACGTGATCGCGCAAAAAGCGCTCGATCCCCAGGTCGGACTTCACGAACAAAGAGCTGACATTCTGATTGATCGGCCAGTCCTCCATATCGCACATTTTCTTGTTTTTGCCTGGGCCAGCGATATTGGCGACACCCCAATAGGAATAGGTCGTATCTGTGCGCGTCGCCGTCGACGATAGCTCTCCTGAAACGCCGACGCCCCAGCTGCGGCCGATCGAATTGCCGGATTCCATTCCATCCGTCAGCGTGCGGTTGTAGGTGAGGCTAGGGGTGACGGCCGAGCTTTCGGCGATCGTCAGCGTCATCTGCAACTGGACGCCATAGTCGGGCGGTATCGCCGGTCCAAAGTTGGTGTGGATCTTATTAACTTCGCGTATCGCCCTGATGGTCTCGCAGAAGATATTGCGCTTGATGTTGAACACCATGTCCGTGCCGATGTCCTGAGCCTCCCAACCTTCGGTAAGCTTGGGCGGTGTGAAGCCGCAGCCGGCGAGCGGCAGCGTTAGGACGAGCGCCATCGCGGTGACCCTCGAGGAGTGACGAGACATGTTTGGTGCCTTACTCGGGTAGCTGAACGCCGGAATCAGGCCTGATCTGCTTTAGGAGTTCGGTTGCCTCTCCACGCGGCAAGGCCTTGATTGTCACTTCGAAACCGGGATCCGCCTTCTTGACGACAAAGTGGCCCTGGTCACCGGCAGACTTCGCGAGCTCGGGTAGCAGTTCGCTTGGTACGTCGCCGAGCACGAAATCAAAATTTTCGCCGGACTTCATAATGCGCAGCGCATCGATCTTGGGGTAGCACAGGCTTCCCCACAGTCGTTCATCAGGTAGGCATGGCGGAGGGTGTGGGGGCATATTCGTCTCCTGAGTATCATTTCCCTGCATGCAATAGATACGATCAGGCCACGGAGCGGGTGGGGTCGCAAGTCACTGCCGAAGTTGGTGAGTTAAAATCTTTAGTTGTCACCAAATTACAACACAATGAAAGCGTGCTTGCATCTAGAACGCCAGTGCGCACCTAGCACTGCATCCGCTTCGTCCCAGTTCCAGTCAACCGGCAGATCTGCGCATGGATTTTTTTTGAGTTTATTCTTCTTTACGCGTACTTCCGATACTTCGATTTTCGCCTGGTGGGCGGTGAACGACTTACGCATTATCGGCTCTGGCGCGCGCTCTTTACACCGCGCGAGAGTTTCAATGAGCAATACTTGGCCGACCGTGTGGGGCTGTCGGTCCATCCAGCCAAGGCATGGTGGTCTTTCGTCCGTCCGATCATTGTCATGCTACCGGTTTATGGGGCAGGGTCGTTTTCGCCTCAAACAACATCGATGTTTGCTGCGGTTGGTCTCATTCTCCTCCTCTCGCCGCTCGGAATGCCCGCGCCGAAGCCCTTGCACAGGACATATCCGCTTTCGGAGACCTTCGGAGCTCGCCTCAGCGCTGCCTTCAACAGTCTGATTGCAACGGGACTGCTCAGTCGCGTGTTTTTTTTCTGGTGCGGAAGCTGACGGGGCACGCAGTTAGGTTCGATTGGTTGTTTGTGAGATTCAGCTTGTTCCCCACTGTCCCTGCGGAAGCCCATTCCGAAGAAATCGCCGCAGCCGCGTGGTTAATCGCTATCTTCATGGTCTTCATCAAATCATGTGTCTGGACCAAAGCGGTCATCACTCAAGGCCCCGACCGTTTCGGGTACGGGCCCTCGGCGCACTGCCGATCAAGACGGACACCGCGCACATGAACAGCCTGAAGAGTGTTGTGTGGTTCGCTGCAGGCATAATAGTTGGTTGGTTAGCGCTCTGCTTTATCTATAACTACACTGCTCTCCTGGCTAGGTACGAAGATTGGGGTGGCAAAAGGACAGTAGATATATTGATGCTGATTGGATTTTTGACTGGCCACACTTTTTAATTGGGCGTTTGTAGAGCTCTCGTGTTGGGGTGGACGGCAAAGCCGATGGGTCAAAGTTCTGCGCTATTTACACCCACGGGTAAGCGTTCATAAAACGCTTTGCGACTGCGACAACCTGAAGTCTCGCCAAGTTGCCTATGCCTTGTATTGGTGGAATATAGTATTTTGAGCTATCTCTCACTCGGCCTCGAGTCGAATTCCAAAATCTGTCAAGCCCAACAAAGAGTTAGACACAGGACGGTTGCCTGTTCGGCATATAGATCGTTAAATTTCTTCTCGCTCCGACCATCGGCCGAGTTGCCGGGAACCAATAGATGCTGCTGCTTCACATATCCGATATCCATTTTAAGGCCCCGCAATGCTTGAACCCGGACATGGATCCCGATCGCGGCGTGCGCACCCGTCTCGAACGGCACCTTGCGACCCAGATCGCGAGGTTGGGCAAGGTGGACGCAATTCTGGTCGGCGGCGACGTGGCCTTCAAGGGTGATCCGTCGGAGTATGGTGTCGCGAAAGCCTGGCTGCTGAAGCTCGCCAAGGACACCGGTTGCCAGGTCGAGCGGATCCTAGTCATTCCTGGGAATCACGACGTCGACCGCGACGCGATCTCGAAGGCGATGAACACCCGTAACGCGCAGCGCGCGATCGCGCACGAGAAGCAGTGGCGGGAGAGCGTGTTTTCGGCGCAACTGAGCGACGCTTCGACTGGCGAGGCGCTCTTTCATGGACATAGAGCTTACAACGAATTCGCCGCACCGATGCACTGTCAGGTTTGGCCAGGTCGCATTTACTGGAAGCAGGACTTGGATCTGTCGCCGACCGTCAAACTCCGGATCCACGGCCTCACGTCGACGATATTGTCGGGTCGTGACGGCAAGGACGATCAAAGGCCTTCGCTCTATGTCAGTCCGCTGCAGACCGCCTTGGATCCCGTTCCAAATGTGGTGAACCTGGTGATGTGCCATCATCCGTTCGATTGGCTGATAGACGGGGATGAGGTGGAAGACGCCTTGAATCGACGGGCGACTTTCCAGATATTCGGTCACAAGCACAGGCAACGCCTGCTGCAAGAAACGAACTTCGTGCGATGGGCCGCAGGCGCGGTCAATCCGTCGCGGAGCGAGAACCAATACGAACCGGGCTACAACCTGGTCAAGATCAACGTGCTGGGAGCAGGCAAGGACCGATGTTTGTCGGTCGAGACACACCAGTTCACCTATCAGTCGAATCCGGAGGGCTTCCGCCCCATCAAAACCTCGGGAGACGAAGACGTATTCCGGCACACCATTGAATTTCCGGAGGATACGATTCCGGTATTCGATGATCCTGCCGTTACCGCCGGACTTGCGGTAGTGTCGCCGGTAGCGATGATTTCCAGCGCCACCGACGCAGAGGCTGCCATGGGAAGCGAAGTCACTCGCAACATAGTTAGTCGCTTTTGGGATTTGGCGTCGAGCGATAGACGGCGGATCGCGTTGGAGCTTGGGCTGATCAGCGAGGAAGAAATCGCGTTGCCGGAGCCCGAGCGATACGGGAAAGCGCTTATTAGAGCAAAGGAACGCGACCTGTTGGAGAGGCTGGCCCAATTGGTTGCGGAGAGAGAGGGGTAGATGATGGCTGAACGCAAGGTCGTTCCGATGCATCCGGATTTCGCTCGTTGGTATGGCGAAGTGTCCTTCGACGAGGAACTGGCGCAGGCCAGATGGGCGGGCGTCGATCAAGTCGTGGCCACGCGGAATCGCGCGACGGTCGAGGTCTTAACGAGATTGGCGTTCGACACCAAGGCCGGTGCCGCAGGACACAAGAATCCGGTATTGGCCGGCAAGCTCAAGCAATTCCATGAGGCCTTCGCGGCAACGGGAGATTACGATCCGGCGGCGGGCAGGGAAAACCAAATCCTTGCGGCCTGTGCGCTCGTGCAATTGTTCGGATCCTATTCGATCGCGGCTCTCGCGGTCACTACGACCGCGTTCGGCGGCGCTCGCGCGACGCAGTTGCCTATGGATCTGGTCGGCATCGCCGAACAGGCGATCAAGAAGTTAGGATCGACCCGCCGCCAGCGGCCCGATCTTGCAGGTCTCCAGGTCGCTGCCCCCGAGATCGATTGGAAGCCCGATTTGTCGCAGGTGCAACCGAATGCGCCTCAGACCCTCGAGCCGACGCTGAGCGGCCTTCGGGATGCGGTAGAAGCCGCGCTCCAAACGTCCGTCGCGAAGGTCAATTCGTCGATCGACAAGATGGGCGCGTACATGCGCGTCGCCGACGAGGAATTGCAGATGCTTTGGTGGCTGCTCGGCGAACGCAGCTTGGATCTGAATGTGCCGTTCGACAAGGTCGACCAAGCGATGCAGCCGCTCATCTTCGCCCGAGAACTCATTGGCAGAACGGCATCCAGCCCCGGCCCATTGGCGCTTCCGGCTCTGTTGTCGCGGGCCGGCCTCAAATCCCGTGGGAAATTGGCTGTCGTAACGGCCACCAACGCAGTCTCCGACACATGGGCGACCGAGACTATCGAAACGGTATCGGCATCGCCGATCACAACGCCAATTCACTTCGCGCTGGACAAGCGTGTCGAGACCGGAGATCCGGAATCTTGGGCGAAAGGCTGGGCAGCGGTGACTGGACTGAGCGAAAATGAAGCGGTTTCGCCCCTGCTGCTCGGCGAGTTGTTCTACCGCGAGCGGTTGTTCCTGAAGTACGAGTGAGGCGTGTCGGTCGATGGCCCCGGTGGAGGTGACCTGTTCGAATCCGGACTGCCGCGTGGCAGTCGACGGCAAGTGCGTCGAAGGCTTCCAGCTCAAGGAATGCCAATTTTACGGCAAGGAACCCTCGGAAGAAGCGGGAGGAGATGCTCAAGCGGCGGAGCCTGCCAAGTCGGGCGTCGATCTCGAGGCGGGAACGACGCTGAATTCCGTCAGGGCCGGCTCTGTGTTGCGCCTAATGCCTTCCAGAGTCGTCGCGATCATCGGGATGCACGATTGCGGGAAGACTAGTCTTTTGGCCGGCATATACGACGCGTTTCAGGAAGGAGAGGTTCACGGCATTTCTTTTGCGGGCTCGTCGACACTGCACGGTTTCGAGGAAATCTGTCACGACTCTCGGGTAGCTTCGAAGCGTGGTATCGCGCACTCGCAGCGGACTAAGCGAGGAGAGGTGGCGTTCTACCACCTCGACGTGAAGATGCCCGGAGACGACGGACTTGCGTCGTTGCTGCTCGCAGATCGATCGGGAGAAGAATACGAAGAAGTGGCGGACGATATCTCCAACGCTCAGCCGTTGTTCGAGTTGCGCCGTGCGGACACAGTGACGGTTCTCGTCGACGGCAGCCGGCTGTGCGATCCGGATACTAGGCACGACGTGTTGGGTGCGATCCCGCCGATCGTGCAGTCGCTTCGAGAAGCAGAAACGTTCGTCCGTCGTCCGCAGATGGCGGTCGTTCTGACGAAGAACGACGAGGTATTGGCTTCCGGCAAGGCGGCCGTTGCAGCTTCCGACTTCGACCGTTTGGTCGCGCTGCTTAAGACGCGGTTCGAGAGCGACTTTGGAGAAATCTGCCACTTCGTGACGACCGCCTCGCCTAAGAACATGGAGGTCAAGCGAGGCGATGGTCTGGGCGAGCTACTGAAATTTTGGCTACAGGCGCCAAAACCGGAGCCCTTTACGCCGATTGCGGTTTCCGACGACCGTGTTTTCTCGAAACTCGCGCTGAGGGAGGAATGATGGCCGCCGCGGAATTCGGCTTGGGGGTGTCGATCGTCGGTTTGCCGGCTTCGGGCAAGACGACGTTTCTCGCTGCCCTTTGGCACCTCATTCAAAGCGGGGAGATGGCGACGAAACTACGTTACGGTTCCATGAGCAATCAGGACTACGCCTATCTGAACAAGATCGTCCGGTTGTGGCGTAGCGCGAAGGAACAGGGGCGTACCCAGATCGCCGGAGTGAAGTCGGTAAGCATGAACCTACGCGACAATGAAGGGAGGGAGGTCCGCATAACGTTTCCCGATGTCCCGGGTGAGGAGTATCGCCGGATGTGGGAAGAGCGAAAACTCGATGAGGGTCTCGTGCCGAACCTTGATTCTAGCAACATCATGCTGCTGGTAAACGGCGATAGGATACGTGCTCCCGCCTGGATCACCGAGCGTGAGGCGTTGAAGGCGAACGTCGAAGGAGACGGGGCTGCAAAGGCAGAACCCGAAGAGTGGTTGCCCGAGCATGCGCCAACTCAGATCCAATTGGTCGACCTGCTGCAGCATTTCAGGCGAGCGCCGCTCGATCGCGGGCCGCGTCGGATTGCCGTGATGATCGGAGTCTGGGACAAGGCCGAGGGGGAGGGTAAATCGCCAGACGATTTCCTGGCTGCGAAACTTCCGATGTTCGATCAGTATCTCAAGAGTGGCCGTGACGTCTGGACCTTCAGAACCTATGGTCTTAGTGCGCAAGGCGGCGAGTACGATCAGAACGATGAAGGCAATCCGCAGGCGAAACGCCGCAAGGATGCGGAGCGTTTGCGCGATATCGATCTGGCGTCGAAGCGGATAAGACTCCTTCGCGACGGGTCCGAAACGCACGATCTGACGGAGCCGCTCGAATGGCTGATGAACTAGCGTCCGCTTTCAAGTGTCAGCAGACGTTGCACGGCTACGGCGAGGGGCATCGGCTACTCGCCGGTTCCGCATCGCTTCCGGCTCGGGACGTCAGAACCATGCTGGTTTTCAGCGATGCCGCCGGCGGCGGGACGCTACCGGCCGAAGGATATCTGACCGGATATTCGTTGATCGAGTCAGCTAAGTACGTAGTCGCGAGAACCTGGCCGGCGCCCGAAATGCCGCGTCCCGGTTGCGTGTGGACGCATTCGATTTTGATCGATTTCTCCGATCTGGCGGCGTTGCGTTCCGCTTCGTCGATATTGTCTTCGTTCCGCCGGCCCGGAACGCAAGAGCGCGAATCCTATGGGCGCGACCTGCTGCTCCCGGGCTCTTCCTCGTCGGTTCATGCCATTTCGAAGACGGCTGCGGCGGCCGGCTTGATCGATGCCGTGTACGGTCATCCGATGCAGAAGATCGTCGCCGGCCTTGATGCGGGCTTCGACGAAGATCTGGTCGTCGGGCTATGGATGCAACAGTGGCCCCGACTGCGCAGAAGTTTCCGCTTCTGCACGTTTACGACGAGCGATCGATCCACGCCGTCGGACATGTTCGACGTGCAGCTGGTGTCGAGTGCAAGCCGGATACCACGTATGAGGATTCCGGATGCGGTCGTTCCGTCACAGGAAGTTGTCGATCCCGACTTCGCTCTTGTGGTCGAAGACCTCATGAATCCGGATGCTCGAGGCCTGCGTCGGTTTTTGCGCGGAAGCGGTGGTGAGATCGCGGGCGCGCGGGCCGCGATGCGTCCCTTAAGTCGAATTTTTAACTTCGTGCAGGGACAGCCGTTCTTGACTGGCATCTCCGACGCGGTCGCGGCATTGGACGAAATTGGTTCATCCCAGGCGGTGACGGCACGAAAGTCCATCGTCGAGAGGCTGGCTCAGGATATCGAAAGCATCGACGATGCGAGCTTCGAGCTCGTATTGAACGAGGCTCGCTCGGATGGCACGAACGTCCTGATCGCGCAAAAGACGAGCGAAGAACTCTGGCGAAGGCAGCCCTCTATGTTTGCGAGCGCCCTTGCGACAGAAGATCATTTGACACAGGCGGCCGAAGCGAAGCTTGCGTCCATGGACGACGAAGCGCTCTTGGCCGGGATCAATCGTGAGCCGTCGGTCGCACTAGTGATCGCCGACCGGCGACAAGACCTACTCGTCAATCCGAAGTTCTGGTCGATTCCGGGGTTGAATGTAGAACAGGCTCTGTCGATTTCATCGTCGGCAGACGGTGCCGCGGCCATCGTAGCCGGCATGATCGCCGGCGGCGTCGATCGCGCCCACGACTGCATCCGGAAATTCGGGGCGGGTCCCGTGATCGAGGCCATCGAGCGGATCGCGGATGATGTCGAACAGTCCAAGCTCGAAGCGTGGCTGCGCGCGCTCGGCAGTCGTCGCGACGACTTGAATCATGCTTTGTCGACTGGGAGGGTGAGTTTCAGGCCGCTCCTCCTGCTTGTCGCGCGGGTCACTTATCCGGATGCGATTAGAAGTGCAGGCGGGATAGACCCGTGGCTGGAGGCATTCACGCGGGCGAGGGGATCGCTCAACCGCGAGGATGAAGACTATCTGAAGGCGTTCCTGTTGGCGCGTGCTCTCGGCTGGCAGTCTTGCGCTCAAGCGGCGCTTATCAAGGTTTCCTTCGAGGCGGTATATCGAGCTTTGGCGGAGGGGCGGTTGCCTTCTGCCGGGTGGAGCTTGCTTTATCAAGAACTGCCGTGGGTCGCCCCGTGGAACGAATGGGATCGGTGCTGGCGAGTTCGGCAAGCTGTGATCGACAGATTCGTCGACCGAGAACTAGATCCGCGGGAGTTCGCCCACCTCGTGGACGATCCGAAAATCTGGCGCGAATTGGCTGCCTCGATGGCGAAGAGTTGGCGCGGATCGAAGTACTTGGAACGCGTTCGCGACAGGCTCCAATTCTCCACCTCAGACGTGGAGCAGCGCCGGATCGCCGAGATCGACCGTTTGCTATTCTAGGCCAACGCAAGCGAAAGCATTTTCCGCATACGAAGGGATCGCGACTGCTGCACAAAGCAACATAGGATGCGCCGAGCCGGACGTGCAGGCCAAACGGTCCGCATCAATTTCGAAGGGCGCACAGGGTTGCCAACTTGGGTTACCTTTCCACACCTGGGGTGCCACGTAAGCCTTTGAAAAGATAAACGAAAATTTGATCGCGCTGTGTTTTACTAGCATAATGCTAGCAAAACGCCGTCGTGAAAGTGTCCGCGTATAGTGGACGGGGTGCAACGGTCGCCTCGAGCCGACCACAATCTCGTTGGGTGCGGCACCGGGCATAGTTCGTCCCCTATGGCGCCGCTAAACTCCTGAAATCATTTGATCCAAAATAGATATTGGCGAGGTCCGAAGGGTGGTTACCAGGCAAAGTATGCCCCCTAAGCCGCATGCGCCAGCGACCGCAAAAATGCAGTCAAAATGGGCGTTTCCAGGATCTTGGAAGGCCTCGCATAAGAAGGCATCTCCGAAGAAGTTTCGGCTTGTTGGACTAATCGCCTTTTGAACGATCATCGACGAAGTCGCGAGGAATCGGAAAGCCGTACCCGAGCATGAGCTATGGTTGGTGGTTAAAAAACCGCCGAGCTTCCCGCTCGACGGGTTCTTTGCACGAAAACGTCAGATCGTGGGGATCTGTTTACAGCGCATCCTTAGTGGCCTTCAGCGGTCGCACGCGGACGATCTTCCGGACCGGCTTGGCTTTGAACATCATCTCTTCGCCCGTAAAGGGGTTGGTGCCCTTGCGCGCCTTGGTGGAGGGTTTCTTGACCACCACGAATTTCGCGAAGCCGGGGACGAGGAACACGCCGCTCCGTTTCAGTTCCCTATGGCCGACGTCGGTCAGCGTCTCCATGACGCTCTTAACGTCTCTCTTGGAAAGTTCGGTACTGACAGCAATCTTTTCGATCAGCTGTGATTTGCTCAATACCCTAGCCTGCGGTCCTGCTGGGAGCAGTGGCAGCGTGCTAGGCTTGGGCCGCGTGGGACGAGGCGGCGGTCTGATCCGATAACTACGTTTCACCATCTCTCAGCCCTTGAGAAAGAAAGGCTATGCGCATTGGGACCTTCAATGCTGTGAGCCATTACTTCTTCTTTTTGGCGACCTTCTTGGTCTTCTTGGCTGTTTTAAATCGTTTTGGCGGAGGACGAACGCTGGCATGAGATTTCGGCTCGTCGACCTGTGTTGGGCCTCTACGGGTCATACAGCGCTCTCGAGGTTGCGCCTTCCGAGCAGCTTTTTCCAAATGGAAACGTGCTCAGATTCCAACTTGTACTCATAGGCATGAAACGCGATGAAGTGTCTAAGTACGCGCTGATGAGGAGGAATCCACACTCGGTTGCGACGCTTCATGTCCGGGTCGCTTGTGGTCGCATCCAAGGCTGCATTGTAAGCAAGGGCATCTAAGGCCCGGAGCGGCATCGGCTCGTCACCTGCAATGGTGAAGAGCTTTGCATTGTAGCGCTTCTCGCTTGGCTTGGGATCAAGTTCGATTTCGGCCAGCATATCGTTGTATTTTTTCTGTAGAAACTCGTGTGTTCGCGCGCGGTACCCGAAGTCGAACGTGAGTTGAGCCGTGGCAAATATAAGTACTCCAAACTCCAGCCAGCCTTCTTCGAAATGAATCAGTTTCGCTGCCTTTCCCGCAACCCCTGCACCAAGCACGATAACGAGGAAATTTAGAAGCCTATTGGAAAGGTCGAAGAAATTTCTTCGCGCCACGTGATATATTGCGCAGCGAAGCGCATCAAACTTTGGACCAAAAACGTAACCTTCGGTATCGGGCAACGCGTCGTTGCCCGCCGTCGTAGCTTCAAGCGATAAGTCCGTCCATTCGCTCACTTCTTCGGTGGCGGCGATGATGGGGCCGGCGCGGGGCGAATAGGAACGTGAGTGCCCGGATTGGGACTGCTTGGGCGCGGTGGCGGCGAAACGCCAATATGCCTCACGTGATCCGACATTCCTGTCTTCCCCTTAGAATGAGATATGCGAACTATAACTGATTCGCCCCTCGGATCGCGCGGTTGTGCTGTTTCCATGAATAGTAAAGAAGGTCTGGTGGCTGGCTGATGCGGGACAGTTGTCGGGGCGCTGCGGGGGGTATCTGTAGCTTGCGCTGTGCTAACATCTGACTGAAGTGTGTAGTCAGCAGCCTTCGTATCTCTTCAAATGTCATTCCGCGCTCGGTGCCGTAATGAACGAGTTGTTGAGCGGAATAGCTTGATGCCCGTGACAAGCGCAATGCTTCCTTCGGATCGGGGGTTAGTAGCGAAACCTTTACGCTCGACGACCTGTGCTTGAGCGAAGCCGCAATGCGCAATGGCCATCGAAAATAGTAGATGCCGTGACGTGACACAGCCAGATAGGACGGAACAAACACGACGAAATGCCTCACCGAAATGTCCCACCTGCGGGCATCCCGGAACCAAGGCTTTGATTTTTCGAGGAATGGTGGGCCCGGCGGGACTCGAACCTGCAACCAGACCGTTATGAGCGGCCGGCTCTAACCATTGAGCTACGGGCCCCACCCCCGAAAGGTGTCTGCGCAGGATCGTTTACAGGTCGACCAGCATTTCGGCAATCCCATATCGCTTCAGGCGAACTGGGCGGCTCGCAGATCACGTTTAGCGCAGGTGGAAGCTCGCGAGGCGCCGCCCGTCGAGGATCATGTTCAGGCGTTGCGTGCTGCCGACGAAATCGACCACAGCTCATGATGGAATCGGGATGGTGCATGCGACACGGTTTCAATTGTCCAAACCAGTATCGTCGGCGATCTCGCGTCGGGACATTGGCAGCGAGATAGCGGAGAAGCTGGTCGTCCAGGCCAAGTGTTGGCGCGGGTCGAGAGCTGAAAATCATGCGAGCACGAGCCTCGAGTACCGGGAGGGATGTTCCGGGTCGGACAGGCTGCGATGGTTCTCGCATTTTACGCCGGCAGCTCTCGCAGCTGTGTCAATGAGGCTGTAGCACCGCGACACCATGCGCGCTGGAATGACCCGCAGATCGCTAAACAACGGCGTGATCGCTGTGCGAAAGGCGGGCCGGCCCTAGAGCTGCAGAAGGTGAAGTAACGGCGCCGGTAGGCTTGGCGCGATCGGCACGTGAGCATGGCTCCGCTCGCCTGGAAACATCGGCTGAGGGCGAACAAATGAGCGGTCTTAAGCTCACCGGTTTTGCGACCATCCCGCTTCAAGGCTCAGCTTTTGGGGGGCCGTCCGATGCCCCCCATCGAGCGACCCGGTTCGGTCGATGAATCCGATCCGTCAGGTAGAAAAGACCGAGAAGCGTGTTCGATAGCAGGTTCGCCAAGGCCAATACGTACACGCACCAGAAAACCCGGAAGATGGTTGGGCGCCAAGTCGCGGCCGCTTCAGACAACCAATATTTGTCGGTGAGGAGATAGACGTAACCAACCACGTAGAGCACCAGCGTCAGGAACGCCATGTAGCCAAACAAGAACGACAAAAAGCGGCGACGGCTCAAGTTCTCAAAATAGCTCTCCGTGTTGACCGTGTGCTCGAGCCGAACAGGCGGTTCGCCAGGCATGGGGTCATCCATCTCCTGCTTGCCGAAAGTCGCTACTGCGGCCAGCGCAGCGATGAAAAACCCGGTCAGTACGCCGAGGAAGTTGCTCAGCTTCCCGATGATGTCCAGCGACCCAACAGCGTCCTTCACGAATTCGGATGAGAAGGCAGGCAGAGAAAAGAACGCCCCCAGAACTATCGGCAGGCCGTAGTCGAACTTCCACTTCTCGGGGTGAGCTATCCTCAGATACTGCAGAGGAACGAGGATCCGCCACATGGCTGTCTATCCAACGAAGTTTTTGATCTTCGAGATCAGTTCATCGCTCATCGTGTCGGAGATGTCCGGCAGAGCCTGCCGCAGTGTGACCTCAGCAGACTTGACAAACAAGGCCTCTCCAGCATCGACCCTGGCGGTGTCCACTTTGGCACTGTGAGCTTTGCTTGCTTGCGGCTCTTTCCATCGGACGCGCATCGCTTCATAGTCGTTTTTGCGCGCATATTCCTTCAGTTTTTCAATAAGGTTCAGCGCTTCACCTTTCGGCAATGCCTTCGCGATCGAGAGGCTAAGGTCACGCCGCACGGATCGAATGAACTGGGATTCGTCGAAACCCAGGTTCTTTTCGCGGTAGTTGATCAACTCGACGTGGAGCAGCCGACCTTCCTTGATCGAGTCCTTCAGGCGGTCAGAGGCGTGTCCGGTCAAGTCGACCATCGGACGTGTCTTCAAGGGCTCTTTTGAGCCCTCCCGCTTGAACGTGAGCCCCTGATCATCAGAGATCGTTTTGAACTCTGCTCGCAAAAATCCTTGAATCAAGGAACGGCCAAAGCCCGAGACATCCTCGTAGACCATGCGGTACAGATGACCGCCTTTTTGGGTAGGCTTCAGCGAGATCACCGCATGGACGGAAAGGCCGCCGGCCTCGTCATCGGCGCGCTTTGGGATCCTGACCTTTCCGGTCTTGAAATTCGTGAAGCCTGGATCGGCCTTGTCCCGATCCCCAAGGCAAAACAATAGCGCGATCGCCGCAGCGCCATTCGAGAGCTTGATCTCCTTCAGAGCCGAAAGCCTGATGACGCGCCGTTCGTTATCAATCACCTGGAAGCAAAGATCGCTCGCCTGCCTCTTCTTCAGGTAAGGAATGAACTCAGCCAACGATAGTGCCGGCGCATCTGATGGATGAGGTGTCATGGCAAGATCAAAAAACAGGATGAATCGCTGATTGCCTCGTAGCATTGTGCCCCCGGTTTGCTTTCCGGGAACATCGCACACCAAACGATATAATCAACAGAATTGGTCAATCTACCACCAGTTGATCGGTCCGGGCGGGCCGGAGAAATCTTTCCATATTGTCCTGCAAGGTTGTTGGGAAGTGCAGAGCGCGTTTCGCGCCCGTGCAGCACCAGCAGTTGATGCGTGGTTACGTGAAAATCGGCTTGTTATCCGGGCCAGCCACGAGTTGATGTCAAAACCGGGAATCACAGAACCGTCGACTTCGACTCGATGGTAGAAAAGCGAAAACAGCGGTGCGACACCCAGCGGATTTGGGTAACACCCACTCGTGGCCGGCAGCACACGACGTGCAAAGTTGCGATGGCGCTCGAATTCGGCGTTCGGGCGATCTTTTTCGATGAATTCCACCGCATTGATTGTGCAAACCTGGGATCTTTGGAGCAGCGGACGTGTGCGTCAGAGAGATTTCAGCCCGTTGCTCCGATCCGAGAACCGATCTTCCCAGATCTGGGAGCAGCGTGTCGGCGGAGCTAAGTGATTTGGTGCGGCGCCGGTGCACGACACCACGATCGAGCTTGATTTGAACGTGAATCTTGGCGACCCCACTCTCATTGGTGAGAGGCACTAGGCTGGCAAGCAACAGCGGCCGACCTGTAGGGCGGGTCTTGCTGGAAGTCACGTACTTCGGGCCACGTCGCGGCATTCTCAATAAGTGACGGAAGTAAGCGCGTGACGGTTGAACAGGATCGGCCCGGCAAATTGTCCTCTCGAACGTTGTCAGCAACAACAAACTTTGAGTAACAGACGCCGACTTAAATCTTTCCGGGTGCGTGACTGCGCCTGCAACTGCAGGCATGGCCGCGATAGGACACTCGATGCGTGGCCGACTTGAATAAATCCGGCAAGAGCTGCGTTAAGCAACCTAATCTGTAGAACTAGAAAACGGCGCGTTACGAGTCTATCCTCGCTGCCACCGGGGCTGGACTACATTTATTCACGATGGCATTTTCAACCCGGAAGGCCGCCGGCGAGATCGTCGGCGGCCTTTTTCAGGGATGATCGGATAGAATTGGGCCGATCTAGATGCGATCGGCCTCGGCGCCACAGTCGCTGGTTGGTTTTACGGAATTGGCCCGCCAGCCCGGCGGTGCCGCACGGGGGGCGTTAATGCACGATTGGAAGAGGGAACTCGACGCGCTGGTCGCTGAAACGATGGCGTTCACCAAATCGCTGAAGGTGGAGATCGAGAGGCCGAGGCCTGAGCTGAAAAAAGACGTTGTGCCGCATGAGCTCAGTTTTCCCAACTATGGCGGCAGCGAGCGCGATGAGATCAGGAAGCGGATCGAGAGCTTCAAAGCCCATCAAGAGCGCTTCATGCGCGAGCGCGAGGAACATGCCGAGTCGCTGCTGCGTCGGATCAGGCCGATGACGAAGCCCTAGGAGAGTTCAAGCTCGCTGAATCTTCCTGGCCCCGCCAGATCCGCTCGAGGGCCTCTTCTCAAGTGATACATGCTCAAACGGGCGGGATATTTCGGCGTTCGAGATAACCGAGCCCTAGAGTTGGATCACCCCGAACCGATAATTTGCAAGCTCGGGTCGACTATTCCCTCAGGGTTTTCGCTCCCCTGAGGCCTGAAAACTGCACTGCTTTTTAAGAAGCCGCAGGAATCCTGCTCCAATGTCGGAGCCGCTGACGATCGGAGTTCTTTCGTACGCGATCGGCCAAGCGCTCCACCAAATGTTTTTGGCATTGACCAAAACTAAGAACATCACATTTAGACTCTGTTCGAAGATCTAACGGAGGCTACAGTCCAATGCGCAACCTTCTCCTTTTTTGTATGCTTGCACTTCCGATCCTCGCCGGCTTCGGATCGCCTTCGCTCGCCGCTTCGCGGGGGCATTCGTACATTCCACCGGCTCGGCAGGACGTTTATTGCTTGCAGGGACGCGCCTGGGGATATCCGGGCAATTGCCAGTTCTCGACCTATGACCAGTGCATGGCCACTGCCTCCGGTACCTTGGCCTATTGCGGGATGAATCCAACCTACGCATTCCAGCGACAAGGACAGCAATTGCGCTGATGCGTGATAGACAAGCGTGATCGAGCTATCAATATTTGCTCATGGAAATGGATGCGCCGGCTCTGCAGCTTAAGGGTTGAGCTTTCTGCCCGGTTGACATCCTGCGTGAGTAGGGTCGTGCTCTCGGTTGCACCAGGATGCAAGCCTGGAGCTTGTCGGCCTCACATAGCGTCTGTTGCTGACCGGAGTGAGTGGGTTCCTCCGGCTCCTCGGCGCGACTGGCGTATGGAATTCACCCGCCCGTCCTTCCTCAATAAGCAGGCTGGTCTCGGTGGACAGGTGTCTACGGCCATGGATCGTCGGCAGCGCTGCTGTAGCCGGCCTATGGGCCTGCCCGGCTCGAGGCATTCTGCGTGTGCTCCCCAGGTCGGGGCGAACTGAAACCGTTCCTAGAGGTCAGTTCGGTTCGCGTGAAGCGTCCCACCATCTGCTCGAGCATCGCCAAAGTCTGTCCGCTGCGGTCACGGTGGGACTGGCGTTTGCGTAATAAAAACCTGCTGTTGCCTTGTTTTGTTATTCATTCGCTTGGAGGCGGCAGCCCGCTGACCGCGATCGTGCTCGATGCCCTGCTGTGGGAGCCCCTCACGTGCTGCGGCGAGCGGGCATGTTTTTTACCCCAATGGATTCCGCCCCCATCGGTCCTGTCCAGCTACTCACGACCTGCTGACAGGAGGACTCGGTGCGCTGTCTTCCTGCTTCGACGCTTTTTGAATCCTCGCGCAGGCGGGGCTTTATGCGGTCGCCTGAGACACCGTCCTCGTAAGTATCGCGCTTGCCGGTCGATGGGCACAGAGCCGAGGCCACGGGGCCGCTGAAGAGCTGAACTTTTTAAAAAAAATTTTGAACCGGGCTGTGCCGAACTGCTTGCGGCGGAGGAAAGAGGCAAGACATGCTTTTCGCGTCCAGGTTCGTGTGACGAGGGTCTCATCGAAGTCCACACGTGCAATGGCCGATCCGCGCCGCTTGGGCAGATGGCTCTAGCGTGGTTCGGGCGACTCACGGTATCCATCATTCGCTATGACTTACCGCACAATGAGAATAAAATGGTTGCAGCCACCCGTGAATTGCCGGCCTCTGGTTACGCCCTTGAAGTGGACGGTCGTCTCAAGGCCGAGTTTGCGACCAGAGATGGCGCAAAGGCGGGCGGAGAAGAACTGAAGAAGCGTTTTCCTATGCTTCAGATCAGGATCTATGACGCGCAGACCAATGCGCGCGAGGAAATCTAGATCCTACGACTAGCGGACTCTTCCGCTTGCGCGCGTGCGGCTTTGGCCGCATCGGGCTCTCGTGAACTGAGCCGCTTTGCGTCTCGGCCGTGCGGCGTCGATCCCTCGCGCAAGGACTGCGGAGCTCCTCGCCGGGGGCACTCGGAAAAGGGGCTCGCCTGCGGCGATCGCTATCACTGCCCCGTTCCCGGGTGCCGCTATTGACCGGTCTCGTCGCTGCACTCGGACCCGCGTGCCCCTTCGGGTCGCTATGCTCACGCTCTCCGGGTGCCATTTTCCGTTGAGGCGATGCGCCCCTGGCGCACACCTGGTCGGGCCTGCCGCCCTGGCTAGCTCAATGCAATTCCCATGAACTTCCGATGGAAGGCGGGCTGCGTCGCAGATTTCGCATTCTCTCAAGTAGAGGCGAGAGTCAGAGTGTCGGCCGGGTTTTGCCGTGACGGGTTATAGGCTGCGAGAGAGGCTCGCGGCGCCCGTCGCGGAGATCCGCGATGTCCAGACATCATCCTCGGGTGCGCACCGGCGAGGACCGGGCAAACCTTTATGACGACATCACCAGCAAGATCATCACTGAACTGGAGGCCGGCCGAGTGCCGTGGGTGCAGCCTTGGGGTACCGCGGCGGCGAAGGCGCCTCTGGCCGTGCCGAAAAGCGCAGCGTCCGGCCGTCAATACAGCGGCATAAACATCTTGATTCTCTGGGGGGCCGCCACGGAACGCGGATTCACCGGTCAGAGCTGGCTCACATTCCGCCAGGCGCTGTCGCTCGGTGGTCACGTCCGCAAGGGCGAGCGCGGCACGACCGTCGTCTACGCCGACCGCTTTGTGCCGGTCGACGAAAAGCGCCGCGCACACGAGACCGGCGAGGAGGCACAAGCTGTTCCATTTTTGAAGCGCTTTACGATCTACCTGATCGACGTCGAGAACGCGATCATCGTCGATGTTGAGGCGACTACGGCGATTCGGCACGCGGAGGTGCTGGCTGCCAAGCGCATGATTCCGCTCGCTCGAACGGTTCGATCTCTATCCAAGCCGGCTCCTCGGCGACAGCGGTTATGTATAAACCTTGGTATCGGTCCGTGACCCCTTACGTACAATTGAGCCGCCTCTACGATCGCCTTATCTATAGGGTGTGCGGTAGCACTCCCGCTATCGCTGCCCTCCTTGGGCGTTTCCTCCCTAGACTTTGGGCCGCTTGTGGCGACGCAGGCGGCCTTTCTTTTTGGGGGCACCCCATCGGCTTCGGGAGGAATTCAGGTTTATGCCGTCGTCCGTAACCTCAGACGTGCAACCGCTACAGCATCACCAGCAACCAAGCCGCGATCCTCGCGCCCTTGCGCGATCAATCGCAGCTTGAACACGGACGGCTTCGGGGAGGTTAGCTGGTCCCCGCGCCATCCAACCGCGCCAGCCCAGCCTCGATCACGACGATATTTTCCTCGATCTGCTGGACGTTGTCCGGAAATCAAAACCTGCACGTGCCGTTAGGTCCACCGCCAGCTTCCGGCGCAGCATACTGAGGCCCTCCGATTGTTCAAGCGAACGTAACCGTCCACAATCAGTTCGATTGCGTTTGGCATTCCCACACCCGTCGTCATCGACTGACACCGAACCGCTTACCCAGCGACACCCCTCGAAACGGCCTCTCTTTGCAAATTGTCTCCAGCAGCCGTCAAATGAGACCCTTTGGTCAGACCGAGCCGACCTAGCATCAGGAGAGCAAGGGGGCTGCACACTTCAATCGATAGACCGGCTCCCAACGCAATGGCGCGTTGTTCATCCCGTTGAGATCGGCCCATGAGATGCCTTCCATAATGCGCCTCCGTCGCAAAGAACTATCCAAAATCTAAACGCGCGACCGGATGATCGCATCACCTTCGACGCGGAATGGACCAACATGGGCTTGCACCAGACCTCCGCCCGCCACGTACTCTCCTCGTTGGCGAGCTGCTTGCGGCTGCGAAACATTCCCAACGCGACACGTCTTCTCGTCGCCGAGAACCGGCGGCCGGATCTCAGGCTTGACCAAGATGAGCGCGCCAGGGGTCTGTGGATTTGAAACATCAAGGGGAATACATTGAACTTCTCTATCCCCACATCCAGTAAGCCGATAAGTGAGTCGTACCAGCTACGGAGCGTTTGCTGCGGCAATCCATACATGAGGTCAAGCGAGAGATTCTCAACGCCCATCTCATTCAGCAATTGTACGAGTTGTACTACCCCGTCCACGCGGTGCCCGCGGTTTAGTATGCGTAAGATGCTCGGATCTAGACTCTGGGCACGCGACTGCAACGCCGCCATGGTCGTACAGATCCTTTACGGTGTCCCAGCAATCCACGTGCCACCAAAGGCATTTGCGAGCCTCCCTTGAACAGCGCAAAGCGATGTGCTTCGCGTCCGCTGGCGGAATACTCGGGCCTCAGTGTCTGGTCCCGGACATTAACGTCTTCAGCCGGACAGGGCTGAACGCGACAACGCGGAATGTTGAATGATGATGGCGGCCTCTCATGCCGAAGTCGAGATCCGCTCCAACCCGACCTTACGACCGAATCGCTCGGCTGAAGAAGGCAGCGTCGTGGCACGTGATGGATATGCTAATTCGTCACCTTGTTGCGCCGGGGGAGGCGATGTAGAAAGTCCGTCTGCTACCATCGGGTAGCGTCCACGTCTGAGCCCGTTGTGAGGAGACTGATATTTGCAGTGTGCGCTTTCAGTCAGTTGCGGACGCCTTGCACGCGGCGCCACGTCATCAAGATCACCGGCCTCGCCTTCGACTGGGTGTCGACACCTCGGCGTTTACTCCTGTTGTCACGAAGGCACAGCCGCTCCGTCGAGAGGGTCTGGAGGCACTTCGAGGACAAAGGTTCGCGTGGCCGGACGGTCACCCTGAAGGTGAGGTTCAACGATGCGAGATCATCGCGCGGAGCAGGACGAGACGCGTCCCGATTTCGAGCCGCAGCGAGCTCGAACACTTGTCGGTCGTCTTCTTTTCAAACGAGATACCCGCTCCAAAGCCGATCCGCCTTCTTGCCTTCACGCCAGGGCGAACCCAGGCCGAGCTGCAGCTCGGCCTACCAATTTGAGTCCGCATCGATCAGAATCAAGGCCGCGGTAGAAGAGTAGAGCGCGAGCCCTCGTGCGCAGCGCGGCAGAGTTTACCTCAACTGCGGGAATCCCAAGGTCGAAAGACTTACGGTAGGATAGGCGTCGATGTTTGAATACACCACGACCGCTCTATCGCGAGCGGTACTTGACGAGGTCTGCGAGACGCTTCCGCGCAAGGAGAGCGGCGCTCGCGTGGCCTCCAAGATCGTCGAGGCCGCAAAGACCGACGAAACAACGCCGAACCTGCTGCGGCAGATCGGGCGTAAAGCCCTGGCCCTAGCGTCCATCATGTGGCGTTGATCGGGCGAGGTGCGGAGTGAACTTCCAGGTCACAGTCTTGAAGATCCTGGTGAGTTACCCCCAAGGATTTGCCGTGATGGCGGACCTCAAGCGCGACATGGCAATCCTCGCGACCAGCGGCCCGGAATGGGCCGAGCGCACCAAACGGCTGGCCGCGCGCGTTCCCGGGCTGGACATTTTTTCTGACGGCCTCGTTGAACGCCAAAACGGCGGTTGGAAAATCACGGTGAGAGGGCGAGTTGTGCTCGAGACCATGGAGGCGCGCCGAGGCCAAGACGAGCCGACGGGGAAGGTCCCAGTCGAGACGGCCTGGCCGGTGCCATCGTTGCCCAGCCCTCGGAACGAGCGAACCGCCGGCGCGAGCGTTTCCAGCGTCGCCGCGAAGCCCGCGAACGCGCGCGAGCGCATGCATCTTGAGGAGCAGCCGCCGAGTTCTCCGAGCCTGCGAAAGTCAAATCGTTGACTCGCCTGTTGCGCACACCAACAGGTCCCCTGCGTAGGACGTGTGGGAGCGATATTGGACTATGCACGCCGGCAGCGGCGAAGCGCACTCCGGCAGCGCGACACGCGCGGCAAAGCGAACCGGTGCCTTTGGGCGTACCGAGCGGCACGAGCGCTGGTGCTGTTACGGTTGCGGAGTCCCGAACTCCCAACTTTGGCCCCATCGGCCCGACCATGAGCCCGGCCCAGTACTGATTTCGTCCAGACCAGTACTGACTTGCGCTTGAATAGTTGGGGTCAGCGTTCGGCGCACATCGGGGTGAAGTTGCTCTCCGATTCTACAATGTGACGCTTCCCAACACACTCGACGATCTGGGATCGCTGAGGTCGTAAGAGCGGCAATGTGTGGGTGAGAGATGGTTAATGTTCGATCTGCAAGACATCGTCAAGCCTTGAGCAGCCCACCGGTGACGACTACAGGCGCGTGGAACGCCGCGAGTGCGGCAGGTACCGGATCACCGGTTCGATATTGCAGATGCTGGACTCGCCGACTGAAACAAGAAGAGCGTCGCGCGGTTGAGCCATGCGACGCGTGCGATGTCGAAGGCGGAGTTCGAATCGCCGAGATAAACTCGTTCAACATGGACGACATGATCAAGCTTTTATCGACGCTGTGCGGTGATTCTTCGCCGATCATCATTTGTGCATTCCGAAAAAACCGTGGCTTCGTAAGATTGGCAACAGCTCATGAAGGTTGTTAATCGTGTAGTCTGGATGCGCCGCTTGCAGGCGCGCCTCGGAAACAAATCCCCCGGTAATGGCTATACTTATCAGTCCGAGATTCCGTGCAATATCCGTTTCGATCGGCATATCGCCGACAATGAAGGTTGACGCCGGCTTCAAGTTGTTCTTCTGCATGTATAGACGAAGACGCTCTCCTTTGCTCGTCGATTTGTATTGCGTGTCGCGGCTTTCAAACGCGAGCACATCGTCGATGCAGTCATTGATTCCAAGTCTTCTCAATTGGTAGCGCAGAGGGTCGACTATATGGTTGCTCACGATGATGGACGAAGCCCCTTCTCGGCGCGCCAACTCCAAGACTCTGCGCGCACCCTCGCGCAGGTCGGCTCTGCCCGCAAGAGCCTCGTAGGCGTCGTGAAACATTGCACTCCCATCGCGATCCACCGTCGCAAGCTCGTCTTGCGATAGTCCGAGACCGCGAAAAAGAAGAGACAGCGGAACGTCGCAATGTTCCCGAAAAGTCTTCATGTCGATCGTTGTGCGACCAAAGCGATCTAGTATTGCATTGGTGGTTTCGAGCAGTGCGTAGGCGTCGTCGAGCAGTGTTCCATTCCAATCGAAGACGAGAACCGGTTTCATGATCTGACCTTAAGCATGGATTCCGTGCGGGTACCACCGTCGTTCGCTATGTATAGGAGCACCGAACTACCTGGGCATCGACACACTAGATGAGTTCAAATACTGGCGGGAATGGAGACGATTGACACACCCGCGACCAATCGAGCAAGTTTCATTTTGACCCCTGGGCCGGGCGACTGCGAGGCCGTCATGATCGTAACGGGCTCTCTACGGTGTCCCAGCAATCCACGTGCCACCAAAGTCATTTGCGAGCCTCGCTTGAAGAGGGCAATACCATGTTCTTCGGCTTCGGCGACGGAACACTCGCGCCTCAGTGTCTGGTCTCCGACATTAACGTCTTCAGTAGGATACGGCTGAACACGACAACGCGAAATGTTGAATATGACGGAGGCGCCATTGCGAGTTCTCGCGAGCGGCTCTCCTTGGAGAGGAGGCCTTTGCGCTGAAGACGCTCCGGTTGCCATGGGAAAGTCGAGCTTCAGAAGGCGACTGCCTGAGCAAGCAGCGGTTTGAGGACCGCGAACCGATCTCTCGTGGAGAGCACTCGCGGTCCTTTGCAGACTCGAGCTTCGCTGAATACGCCTCAGGTCCGATCATCATCCGGGTTGGGGACGCGGCCCTTTCCACCGCACTTACGTCAACGGTTACATCCAAATGCATGGGCAGGGCGACGAGGCTAAAGGCCTCGCACAATTCCCGCCGGAATATCTGACCGCGCAACGCATTTGCCACCTGCAAGATCGCCAGAAATGGATCGATGACTGGGAGTACCAACCACCTGAGAATTCAAAATGACTGACAGGCTCACCACGCCGAACGCAGAAGCATTGGCCTGCCGTCCTATAGCGCGCTGACGGTTATCGCATCGACCTTAAGCTCCGGATCCGCCGTTCTGCTCGGTGATCAATTGGGCGACGCGCAGCAGGGCACCGCGTCCATAGCGGCGGGGGAAACCAAGGTGTTCGGCCCGTTCGCTGTGACGACGCGGCATGATCTGCAATGCGGCAGCGGCACCGTGACAGTTGAGATCGCACCGGCAGGTTTCGCGAGCGTCACATCCGACATCGAGCGCATGGTTAAGCTGACGCAGAGCGATCATGACGCACTTAATCTGGCCGACGATGCCACTCTCTAAGTGGTCGTTGACTAATAGGAGAACTATCATGAACTCCCATATTCAAAATCTCGTCGACCGTATCCCGATATGCGATCTCGCCTGTCAATAGCGTTCAAATTTGGCTCTGACTCACTCTTGATGAAGTTCAAGCGTCGGCTCGCGTTGGTTTCACAAAGGAATCAATATGATGCAGCGAGCCCTACGTCCGTCGGCGGTCCCTCGCGGATTTGACGTGGAAAGCGCCTTTTGTGATGGCGCTACGACCGTGATCACCGTATGCGCCACGTGCGGAACGAGTCTCTGTCCCAGCTGCGGTACCAGTTCTGGGCGGATCCATTGCCGATATCAGAGGCGCCTAAATGATCTGCCGCTGGCGGGGCGGCAGGTTCGCCTCGTGGTCGTGGCGCGCCGCTTCCGCTGCGTTACTGTTCTATGCGGTCGGCGTATTTTCACCGAGCGCTTCGACGAGGGCGCTCTGGCACCGCGGGCGCGGCGAACGACGCGGCTCGATCTGATCGTCCATCACCTTGGGCTTGCCTTGAGTCGTCGCCCGGCGCCGAGTTTTGCCCGTCGATGCTGCCCGTGAGCAACGACACATTGCTTCGGGTGGTTAGAAAGCGCGGGTGTCCGCCCTTTGCTCCGCCGAGCGTGATCGGAATCGACGATTGGGCCTAGCGGCGCAATCAGAGGTACGGAACGATCATCTGCGGCCTCGAGCGGCGCCGACCAATCACTCTCTTACCCGACAGAGAGCCAGCCACTGCGCAGGCCTGGCTCGCGGGCCAGCCACAGATCGCTGTGGTCGCGCGCGACCGCGGCGGTGGTTACGCCCTTGCTGCGGCCAAGGCACTCCTGCACGCCACCCAGGCCGCCGACCGTTGGCACCTCATGGAGAACGCCAGTCACGCCTTCGTGGATGTGGTTCGCAAATCCATGCGCCAGGTCCGCATCGCGGTCGGCTCCGCCACCATAAAGCCCACTTTATTGACCGCCGCCGAGCGCATTCAATATGAGGGCTATCTTCGGCGAGAAGACACGAACGCGGCAATTCTCAAACAGGCTGAGACGGGCGTCTCCATAAAGGAGATCGTACCGCTCACCGGCCATAGCCGGGCCTCATCCGCAGGGTATTGCGAGGTCAGCGATCCGACGTGTTCAGGGTGCGCGAGAGCTCGCTCGAGCACTACCTGCCATGGCTGGATGTTCAGTGGGCCGCTGGCCATTGTAATGGCGCCGACCTTTGGCGTCGCCTCAAGGCGCAGGGATTTAGAGGCTCGGTGCGGGTCGTTGCCGAATGGGCGACATGCCGTCGGCGTGCCGAAACGCCCGATGCTCAGAGCCTGCAGCGCGTACCATCCGCGAGAACGATCGCGCGCCTGATGACCAATGGCCGCGATACGTTATCAAAGTCAGAAACCGTCACCATTGCGGCGATTGAGCAAGGCGTTCCTCTCCTGGTGGAAGCTCGAGAGATCATAGCCGCTTTCCATGCGATGATCCGCAAGAAGGCTCACGTAGAGCTTGAACCATGGTTGGAACGAGCATGCGCAAGCCTCGTCATCTCTTTCGCCAACGGCGTCATCAAGGACAAGGCCGCCGTCAGCGCAGCGATCACGACGTCCTGGTCCAACGGACAGACCGAAGGCGAGATCACCAAGCTCAAACTGGTCAAGCGCCAAATACGGACGCGCCAAGCTCGACTTGCTGCAGGCTCGGCTAATCGTACTGCGTCATAACTTCCGCCGTGATGTTGGGGCGGTGCTGCCGCAGCAAGGACATCGCGGCATGTTTTTGATGAGCGCTTTGATCAACCGCACACGCAGGGTTGCGATCGAGTTTGGAATGTGGCGTTCAGGCCGCAAGGGGGGATCCTCTGGGTCTATAACCCTCGGGTAGGACAGATGCCCGGAACGGCGCGGAGCGACGAGTTGCTGAGGGGGGAATCGTCTCCTTCTCGGAGACCAGGAATCCGTAGGCTGCGATGCACATCGTGGCGT
>NZ_JBVVPB010000027.1:0-95577 GCF_055807435.1 Bradyrhizobium sp. Ken51
CTTCACCAGCTGATTGTCCACGGTGTCCAGGCTCTCGCTGGTTTCCGTCAAAAACTCCCGCAACAGATCATCCATGAGCTACGCCTTACTGACCTGGATCTGAACCTCGACGCCCGAGCCGCGCTTGGCATGAACGGAAGTCCCCGCCTTGGATCGTTAGACATCCCCTTTCACGGTCCCGTTAATTTCATCCTCCGTGCTAATACGGATATTGAAGACAAGTTTGCCGTTCGACCGCATGCGACAGCGTTTTTCGGCAAAACCAGCACCACGCCGCAACGGCGAGACGCGTTAGGTGAACGTGCCGATAACAGCGAGACCAGGCGCGCGGGAAAGCCCTGCTTGTAAAGGACGATATGCGCGGTCTTCGCGGAATTGTATGGAGCCGCCTGCAATCCTGAGCGGTCTCGCCACTTTCGCTTGATGCTTTGCCGAGAGATACGCAAGACCCGCATTCGCGGTAAACGAACGGTTACCCGCGTCCACTGCGGCCGGTGCCGGCGCTAACCCAGGCGCGCGGCCGAGGCAAGGTCGCGGTGGGAACTGTGCTCCGCGAGGCAATCGTTGATCGCGGCGAGCAGCGCGTGCGGCGTGAACGGCTTGCGCAGACAGCGCGCCGCACCGAGCCCCAGCGCCATCCGGAGGAAATCGGGGGCTGGCGAATTCAGATTTGCGAACGCGTAGCCGGACATCGCGATCAGCGGAACGGCCGGGGCCCGCTCGTGAAAGATCCGGACCGATTCGAACCCGCGCATGTGCGGCATGAAGATATCGATGATCATCAGGTCGAACTGTTGATGTTCGAGCGCGCGAAGTCCGGCTTCCCCTCCTTCGGCGATCGTCACCCGAAAATTGTTGCGCTGGAGATAGATCTCGATGGCCATGCAGACCATCGGGTCGTCGTCGACGACGAGAATATGGCGCAGAACTTGTGTCCCAGCTTGAGCTTCCCGAATCGGCGATTCACCGTGGCGCACGCCATGCTCCTTTGCTCGAGAAATGGACTATTGAGAACGTCCTTGGCGGAGCGGGGAAGGCGACGGACGCGGCGCGGATGCGGTGCTTCCGGTCATGAAGGCCCCCTTGCCATTTTTACCTGCACAAGCTCGCAGGGCTGGCGCGCCGGCTCATGAGCGAATCAGCGTGCCATTCTCATTTCCGCCGCAAATGGCCGAGCTTGTCTGCTCCCCAACGGGTATACGCAGAGCGACACAACCGTTATAATTAGGTTTGTTGCCGCACAACCGGATGACGAAGCGGACGCGGCGCGGATCGCTTCGAAACCCATCGGATCAACCATGGCCGCGACCGCCCTCCGAGCCGATGCCAGTCGACCGATCTGGATCTGCTGGGACAACAGCTCGGTACCCTGGAAATGGTCAGTGAATCTGTCTTGGCGAGGCGACGTGCAACGGCGCTAACGGCGATCGGACAACTTGTCTCAATTGCCAATATATCCCGAGGGGAACATGATGGAACTTACCCGGACGGCAAGCAGTTTCGGGTGCTGCGGCCCGCTAGTCCGGGAGACGGGAGGCGACTTTGGAAACGATGGTGCGTTCCTCCAACGGTTTCCTGTCCGCGCTGTCGGCAGACGATTATGAGTTGATCCGGCCGCACCTGCGTACGTGCGATCTGCCGCATGACGCGGTGCTGGTCGAGACCGGCGAAACGCTCAAGCGCGCCTACTTTCCCCATCGCGGCGTCATCTCGCTGGTGGTGGAGCTCGCCAGGGGCGAGCACGTGCAAGTCGCCATGATCGGCCGCGACAGCCTGCTCGGAACGCTCTCGACCATGGGTGATGCCTGCGCGCTGAACACGGCCATCGTGCTGGTTCCCGGCTCCGCCTCGATGATGGACCTTGACCGACTGCGCATCGCGGCCGACCAGAGCGGCACCCTGCGGACGCTGCTCACGCGTCACGGACTGGCGGTCTACGCGCAGGTGCAGCAGACCGCGGGCTGCAACGCCGCTCATCCGGTGGAGTCGCGGCTGTCGCGCTGCCTGCTGCACACCCATGACCTCTCCGGCGACTACCGGCTGTTGCTGACCCAGGAGGCTATGGCGCAGATGATCGGCGCTCGGCGGAACAGCGTGTCGCTGGTCGCCAATACCTTGCAGCAGGCGAATTTCATCAACTACAGCCGCGGACACATCCAGATCCTCAACCTGGACGGCCTGCGCCAGACGGCGTGCGAATGCTATGCCACCGTGAAGGCCCAGTATGACCGGCTGCTCGGCCCGCGCTGACTGGTGCTGCGGCGTGGTAAACCGGCCGCTAATTCCGGCCCGCAAACACGGAATGTCCTGCTACCGGAACTGAAATCCAGATGCCGTAGACACGGACGTGCCGCCCGCGCCTGTATGGGCCGGCGGCAAACGATCCGTGATCAAGGCAGGCCAAACCATGTTCGAAGTCACCGTCGCGCCTGCGCAGACAGCGCTTGATGCCGAGCCCGCGCGCGAGCCGGGCGCGTACCAGGCGCTGGTGCGGGAGATCGGCGAGGACGGTGCTTGCGAAGTGCGCGACGTGTTCTGGAGCGAGACCTGCGCACGCCTGCAATCGTTCCGCACGCTCTCGCTCGCGCAGCACCGCGGCAGGATCGCGCGCGAAGCGCATTCGCTGAAGAGCGCGGCCGGGACGTTCGGCTATGTCCGGCTCGCGGTGCTGGCGCTGCGGCTGGAGATGACCGCGGCGAGACTCGGCGACGCCGGCTTTCGCGACCTCCTGGACTTGATGGACGCGGCCTATGCCGCCGCGCGCGCACAGGAACCGGCGGTCTAGATTCCTATTTGACGCGTTTTCTTCACGCGAACCGGTATCCACTTCAGGCGAAAATGCTCTAGCCACTCACGCGTGCATCCCCGCCGTACTTCTACGGCTTGGGATTTTCACAGATGGCTAATCATAGGCAGCGATAGTCGCCGGAAACCAGGAGGGTTTCCATGTTCACCTACGAGACCGCGGACCAGAAAGAAGTTCGCCGCTTCCGCATCGCACAGTTCAACGGCCGGATGGCGACGGTGGCCGCTGGCGAGGAGACGGTGACGGGCTTCGTGCGTTCGGTGCTGGAGCAGGAATCGAGCATGCCGCCCCGCTGGACCATCACGATCATTCCCAACGCGCCGAAGGAAGAGCTCAAGCCGCTGCGGCCCGCGTCGCGCGCGCGTCCCTTCGCCGAAGATTATTTCTGAGCGCGATCGGAGCCCGGGTCTTTCTCGAGAGATCTCTCACGCTTGGCCCTCGCCGCCGGCGGGCGGCCCGACACAGCCCTCAGTCGATCGAATGCAGCAGCGCCGCACGGACGAGGTCCGCAGTGTTGCGCGCACCGAGCTTCCGCATTGCCTCGGCGCGATGGCTCTCGAAGGTGCGCGGGCTGATCTGCATCCGAAGCGCCCCCTGCTTGTTCGAATAACCCTCGCTGATCAGCCTCAGCACCTCGCGCTCGCGCTTGGTCAGCCGCTTCTGGCCTGACAGGCCGAGCACTTCGGCGCTCGGCACGCGCTGCGGCTGTGGCGCACGCGCGAGCTTCAATTCGGCGTCCTCGACCCTGGACGCGATCGGCAGGCCACCCGTGTGAGAACCGGCAAGCTGTTTGACGAGGCCACAAACCCGCTCGGTCTGCACCAGCGCATTCTCCACGACCCGCTGCAAATAGGCACGGTCGCCCGTCACCGGCGCGAGCTGATCGCTGTGATGCTTGATCTCGCCCATGTAGAGCAGGAGCGCCGTGAGGGGACCGTTGAGCTCGCGGGCGATGGCGGCGGCCATTTCGTCGGCCGCCCTGGCGCGGGCGGCGTTCAAGCGGACGACATCGAGCTCTTCAATTGGAGCGGCGTTGCTTTCGTACCATTCCGACGGCCGCGAATCAGTGGCCGTATCATTCTGTGACCCCATGTCACTCGTTTAGCGGAACCCAACGGGGTCTGTGGTTAACTTTTTGCTCCGTAAGACTACGGTGAATTTGGCAGCTTTGTGCTGAAACTCCGGCACAGGCACACTTTGTGCTAGAGGGCCAACCTCCCTCAGCATTCTTAGGTTGCTGAACCTGCTCAAATGGTAGGCGGGTCAGCCGAAGCCTTCTTAACGACCCGATCCGCGCCGATGACCCGCCGCCCCGGATTTTACCGATATATTAACGGCGGCTTGCTTCTCTATGTCGCAATTGAGAGCGCGCAAATGCCTCCATGCATGCGGCCGGTAGGCCTGCTGGAATCGTTGCGGAAGATTGCGTGCCATGAACGAGATCGACCAGCTATCGGACTTCTTGCAGAAGCTGACGCCGCTGTCGCGCAGCTGCCTGCTCAGCGAGCTCGAACGGCTGGAGCTGTGCGGCATCGACATGCCGGGCTCATCCGAGCTCCAATCGCGGCTGCGGGCCGAATTTCGCAAGGACGGATCGAGCCAGGCGCGCGCCACCAGTCCCTCCCGCAATTTCTTTGCGCCGCTCGAGCTGCTTCTGATCGACGGCGCGCCCGAGCATGCCAATATGGGGCGGATCTCGCGCAACACCCTCACCCCGATCTGGGAGTGGATCTGCCGCGACCTGCTGCCGACCATGGCGCGGGACTACATCAAGGCGATCAACGACCAGGTCGCCGCCAACAACCAGAAGGAAGTGCTGAAGATCGCATCGAGCTTCCAGACCAAGGTCGTCAAGGTTCTCGAGAGCACCCTCGCATCAGCGGAGAGCACCGAGTTCGCGCGCGGCAAGCTCGCGCAATACACGGCATCGCGCACCGCCTTCGACGACGTGAAGAAGATGCAACATGTGCTGCGCGCCGGCGCCGCGCTGCCGAAGTTCAATGAAAAGCTGCCCGAGAAGATCGCGAAATTCGACGACGGCCAGGTTGATCAGATCACCGCACGATTGGACGCCTTCAAGAAGGCTCATCCCGAGGCGCTGCCGTTTGCCCTGACGCTGGTGGCGAGGCGGCTGAAGACGTTCTGGCAATTGGTGCGCCTTGCCACCAAGGCCGCCGCGAGCAAGAGCGCCGCCGATGTCGCCGCCACGCCCTATGCCTGCGTCGTTCACATGGTGCTCGACCAGCTCGACGACAGGCGCCTCGCCTTGCGCATCGCGCTCCGGCACAACCGGGTGCTGATTGCGCGCGACCTGCTCACCGAGATCTACGACACCGAATATGCGCTCAAGGTGCGGATCGACGGCATCGAGCAGTGTGAGTGGGGCATTCGGCTGCAGCAATTGATGGACGCGATCGCGGCGCTGGTGTCCGCCGAGGTGAGCCGCTTCCCCTCCAATGTCGGCCACATTCTCGGCTCGCGCCGGCTGCGCAGCCACGATACGCTCGGCGGAAAGCTGTCCTATCTGGCCTGGAAGGGACGCGATGTGATCGAGGACGGCGCCGCCGCGTTGCGCAAGCTGATCGGCCAAACCTGATCCCGCGCTAATGCGCGCGCGGCAGGCACAGGAAGCGATCGAGAAATCGCCCTGACAGCACGAACCTGAACCACCAATACATTATTCGCCGCGACGTCATTGCTGCGATCCTCGACAGCCCACCACCGGCTGCCCGAAGCAATAGCGCAAGTGCAGCAATTCGCTTGTGATGTGCTTCACACGGGCGCCAGCGCCTGCCGACGCATTGTCGCAGAACCGTCACGAGCGAGCCGGGAAAATGCGCGCACCGCGCGCAATTGAGGCGCTCCATTATTCAATTGGGCAAGGTGCGCGCAGCTTGGTCCAATAGCAGGACAGTGCGCGTGCTTGCAGCCGCACTGCACGTTACGAAATCTCCAGTGATTGCCGCAACCCTGCGCCCGATGCGCGAACAGACGTAAAAACATCTCGAACGAGATCGGGACAATTTTAGACATGATGGGTGCTTTAACGTTACCCAGATAATTCGACAATCGACTGAAGCCTTCCATATTTGAAACTGCTCACGTCGCTAACACACCGGCACGGAACGGGAGTGCTTGCGATGAACGACGAAATTGTAGAACTCGCCGAACGAAGGCCGAAGACCTTCGGACGGCGAAAGGTGAAGCCGCGCGCATGCGTCGCCGACGGCAAGCGCCATCTGCGCGCGTTTCTCGCGGAGGTGCTGGAGGATCTCGGCTTCGTCACCACCGAATGCGCCAGCGCCGAGGAGCTGCAGAGCGTGCTGACGAGCGAATTGCCCGACCTGATCCTGCTCGGCATCGCCGCCGACGGCATCGAGCCCGGCAAATTTCTCGAGACGCTGGTGCGCGAGGCTTTCGACGGCAGGGTTCTGACTGTCGGCGCCCGCGAGTCGATTATCGTCAGGGCCGTGCAGCAGGTCGGCGAGGAATACGGCCTCAAGATGCTGCCGCCGCTGACCACGCCCTTTGCCGCGGAGACGTTGCGCGAGCGCGTCGCGATGCTGTTGCCCGAGGAGCCGGCGCCGAGCCCGGCCGTGCATGTCGGCGAGGCCCTGCACGCCGGCTGGCTCGAGCTGTGGTATCAGCCCAAGATCGATGCGCGCACGCTGATCCGCAATAGCGCCGAGGCGCTGGTGCGGATGCGGCATCCGACCTGGGGCCTGGTGCCGCCGGCCTATTTCATCCCCGAAGAGGACGACCCGAATCTGCGCGACCTCTCCGAATTCGTGATCGAGCGCGCCATGCAGGACTGGCACTATCTGCTGGAGCAGCAGAGCCCGGTCGATCTCGCGATCAATTTGCCGTCGTCCTATCTGAAGGAGCCTCAGGCCGTGCGCGATCTCTGCCGCCGCATGCCGACGCATCCGGCATTCGGCGGGCTGACGATCGAGATCGACAGCGAGGAGGCGATCCGCGACCTCGATCTCCTCGTCGAGGTCGCCCGCGAACTGCGTCTGCACAATGTCGGCCTGTCGATCGACAATCTCGGCGCCAACTGGCCGTCGCTGATGGACCTCGGAAAAATTCCCTTCATCAAGCTGAAGGCCGACCGGCACTTCGTCACCGGCAGCGGCACCGATCGCCTCAAGCGCACCGTGTGCCGCCACATCGTCGAGCTTTCGCATGGCTATGGCGTGCGCGCCGTCGCCGAGGGCGTCGAGAGCCGCGCCGACCTGGTCGCTGCCAACGAGCTCGGCTTCGACCTCGTGCAGGGTTTTCTGTTCGGCAAGCCGATGCCGCTGAAAAAGTTTGCGCGGAGCACGCTGACGCGAACGGTGATGGGGTGATGTCATGCGCGGGCGGCGGATTACGCCGTTGCCGCGCAATCCTCCGTCGCCGAGCGCATGGAGCTCACCTCGCCATTGGGGCTGCGTGCCTCGGCCTGCTCGACGTGAAGCGCGAAGCCGGTCGCGCCGGAATGCTCGAGTCCCGCGCGGAGCTGCATGCTCGGAATCAGGTAATCGCCGCCATTCTGGCGCCGATAAGGAATCGGCGATGTCGTCGCAAGCGTTCGCATCCTCTCGCGCAAACGTTCGGCCGTCGCCTGGAAACCGGCTTCGTCCAGCTTGTCGGCCTTGTAGACAACGAACGGCGGAAGCACGTCGTATCCCGGATAATAGAGGATGCCGTGATTGATCGGGAACAGCAGGTCGTCGATCGGCCCGTTGATCCCGCGCGCCGAATAATGCTCCTGCCAGCCGCCGGCGCTCACGATCAGCATCGCGCGTTTGCCCGCTAGCCTGCCTTCGCCGTAACGGTCGCCCCACCGCTTGTCGCTGTGCTCGCCGACGCCATAGGCGAAACCGTAGGCGAACACGCGGTCGACCCAGCCCTTGAGAATGGCGGGCATGCTGAACCACCACAGCGGAAATTGCAGGATCAGGACGTCCGCCCACAGCAGCTTCTCGATCTCGGCCTTGACGTCCGCGGTGAGTGTGCCCGATTCGAACGCCTGCTTGGAGGCGGCGGCCGGCGCCAGCCGCGCGTCCCGCGGCAGCAGCGGAAAGTCGGCGCGACCGATTTCGGATGTCCAGCCCTGGGCGTAAAGGTCTGACACCCGCACCTCGTGTCCCTCAGCCTCGAGTTCTCTGACGGCGACATCGCGGAGCGAGCCATTGAGGGAGCGCGGCTCGGGATGAGCGAAGACGATCAACACTTTCATGATCAGCTCCTTGGTTGATGATTTCGAGCCACCAGGTAGCGTGCACCGCTGCAATTCGGTAGTTGTCGCCAATGGATAGGATCATGCCGAAATATGGATAGATCGGACGTTACGCTCGAACGCATGCGCAGCTTCGTGCGGGTCGCCGAGCGCGGCAGCCTGTCCGCGGTCGCGCGCGAGCTTGTTCTCGGCCAGTCGACAGTGACGCGGCATCTTCGGGAACTGGAGCAGGCCGTCGGCGTGCCGCTGCTCACGCGGACCACGCGCAGCGTGACGATGACGGAGGAGGGACGCCGCTACTATGCCGACTGCGTGCAGATCCTGCGCCTGGTCGAACTGGCGGTCGACGAGGCGCGCAGCACGCGCGGCGCGCCGGCCGGAACGGTGCGCGTCTCCTGCACCGCGGCCTTCGGTGTGCTCCATGTCAGTCGTTTCGTGTTCGCGTTCCAGGACCGCTATCCTGACGTGACGGTTGATCTCAGCCTGACCGACGAACGGATCGACCTTGTGCGGGAAGGTGTCGATATCGCCCTGCGTCTGGGGCCGCTCCCCGACAGTTCGATGAAGCTCAGGCTGCTTGGTCAGTCGCGGCGGGTGCTCGTGGCCGCACCCGACTATCTGGCTTCGCACGGAAGGCCCACGCGCCCGCAGGATCTCGCCAGCCACGAGGGTGTCAGGATGTCGAACATCGCCGGCAGCGACGTGCTCGTGCTGCACGGGCGGCGCGGCGGCCGCCATGTGGTCCCGTTCGCAGGGCGGCTGCGGGTGGATCACGGGCTTGCCGCACGCGAGGCGCTCGCGGCCGGTCGTGGCATTGCGCCGGCCCATCTTTGGCTCGTCGACGACCTGCTTGCCTCAGGCCAACTTGAGCACGTGCTTCAAGACTACGCGCCGCCTTCCGTTCCGCTCAACATGCTGATTGTCCCGGAGCGGTCCGGCATCGCGCGGGTACGGCTGCTGATCGATTTTCTCGCCGAGAGGATCGCGCGGCTGCCGGGGATCGAAAAGCCGCAACCGGGCAAGAACTAAGGTCACATCAATTCGGCCTCAGGCAAACCGCCGCGCGAAGAAGACGCAGGCGACCACCAGCGCGGTCGCGACGATCATGCTCCAGGCGACGGGTTCGTGCAGAAGCAGGCCGGCAAGGGCGAGGCCGAAGAACGGCTGGAGCTGCTGCAACTGGCCGACGCGGGCGATGCCGCCGATCGCAAGCCCGCGGTACCAGAAGATGAAGCCGACGAACATGCTGAAGACCGAGACGTAGGCGAGCCCGATCCAGGCGGGCACACTGATGCCGCTCCATGTCGAGGGCCAGGTGAGAATCGCGACCGGCAGCATCAGCGGCAGCGACAGCAGCAGCGCCCAGGAGATGACCTGCCAGCCGCCGAGCCGGCGCGACAGCGCGGCGCCTTCGGCATAGCCGAGCCCGCACAGCACGATCGCCGCGACCATCAGGAGATCGCCGGTGAGCGATGCGGTGCCGTCGTTGGACAGCGCAAAGCCCGCGACGGTGGCGCTGCCCAAAATCGCGAACAGCCAGAACATCGGCTGCGGCCGCTCGCCGCCGCGCAGCACGCCGAAGATCGCGGTCGACAGCGGCAGCAGCCCGATGAAGACGATCGAATGCGCCGAGGTGATGTGCTGGAGCGCGAGCGCCGTCAGCAAGGGAAAACCGACCACGACGCCGATGGCGACGATGGCGAGCGAGACGAGATCTCCGCGCGCCGGCCGCGCCTGACGGAGCAGGCCGAGCACGGCCACGCCGATCAGCGCCGCAATGACCGCGCGCACCGAGGTCAGGAACAGCGCGGAGAACCCGCCGACCGCCACGCGCGTCGCCGGCAGCGAGCCGCTGAAGATGATGACGCCAAGAAGCCCGTTGCCCCAGCCGCTGCCGGAAGATTGCATGGTGGTCTCGCCCTTGTCGGTGGTGATCCCAACTGGAGCGGCCAGCCGGGGTGGCGTGACGATTACCTGTAAGCTTTCCAACGCCCAACAACAAAAAGCGCGAAAACAACCCCATGCACAGTAGCCGGGGGCTGCAAGATCAATGACTTACGTGGGGGCGAAATCGCCTGACTAGACCGCGATCGTGATGCGGCGGGCGCTGAGGGCGAGCCGGGGATGACCGTCGACGAGCAACGGGGCTACGCAGACGATACTTAATTCGCCTTGATGCCCGCTTCACTGATCAGCTTGCCCCATTTCGAGCTTTCGCTTTGGATGAAGTGGCTGAACTGCTCGGGCGAGGTCGGTGCAGGCTCTGCGCCAAGCGTCCGGATCTTCTCGACCACCGACGGGTCCTTCAGGGCTTTTCCGAAGGCTTCGTTCAACCGGCCGACGATATCGGCTGGCGTGCCGGCCGGAGCAACCAGCCCGAACCAGCCAACGGATTCGAAACCCGCAATCCCGCTCTCGGCTAGTGTCGGCACATCGGGCAAGGACGACAGACGCTGCGCAGACGACACACCGATGGCGTTGAGCTTGCCTTCGAGGATCAGTTGCCTCGATGCGGGGATATCCAGTACCGCGAAGGGGACATGGCCTGCGAGAACGTCGACCGTCGCCGGCGCGGTCCCGCGATAGGGGACCAGCTCCATGGCGATCGCGGTCTTCTGCGTGAACAGTGCTGCGGTCAAGTGCATGGCTGTCGAATTGCCGCCATGTCCGATCGACAACGCGCCCGGCTTGGCCTTGGCGAGCGCGATCGTTTCCGCGACCGTATGCGCCGGCACGTTCGCTGACGCAACCAGCACGAAGGGAATTTCCGCGAGCAGGGTGATCGGCGCAAGATCCTTCGGATCGAACGGCATCGACGAATTGAGATGCGGATTCACCGTCAGGCTGCCTGCCGGCGCGACGCCGAGCGTATAGCCATCAGGCTTGGCCTGCGCGACCGCGGCCATGCCGATGTTGCCTCCAGCACCCGCGCGGTTCTCGATCACGAGACCCTGTTTGAGCTCGGCAATGACCAGCGGTTCGAGCGCGCGGATGACGGTATCGGCGCTGCCGCCGGGCGGAAAGGTCACGATGATCTTGATCAATTGCTCGGGATAGGCCGCTCGGCCCGCCTCCAGCGGCAACACGGCGAAACTCGCGGCCGTCAGCACGGCCATAATGCGGCGGCTTACAACGTGAAACACGTTTCCCTCCCCGGTGCGTTCTTGTTTGTGAACCACGCCTTTGTGAACTACGACTTTGTAAACCACGTCCTGACGGACTCGCCGCGAGACCGTCCGCTTCAAATCGCGTTACGCCGAAGCGCCAGTAATGCGCGTCAGCAAGCCTTGTGGGTCCGCCGGCGCGGCCTGCCCGCGCCAGGCGATGTGCTGATCGGGCCGCGCCAGCACCAGCTTCTCGGCATACGCGCCGTTCGCTTCGTCCGGCGCGATGTCGAGCAGCGCGAGCGGAATGCCGCGCTGCTCTGCGGCAGACTTCAATGGCGCCACATCGATCGCCGGATCGAACCGCAGCAAAGTGTAGCCGGCGCCGAAGGCATCGTAGAGCGATCGCCCGTCCCGCAGAAACAGGTGCGGCGCGCGAGCGCCCGGCACGGTGGAGGGCGTGAAGCTGCCCATCGCGTAGGCCGGCGGCGTCTCGCCGTCATAGGCGATGATCGGCGAGGCATCGTAATAGTAGCCGAAGTTCAATCCGGCACAGCAATATTGCTGAACGTTGAGATCGTAGGCCGCCCTGGCCAGCGCTGCGCGCGCCGCGTGGCCGCGCGGCGTGTCGTGCTCGATCTCCGCGGAGACTCCGCCACGCTGCGCCATCATCTTCATCGCATGGTCCATGGCAAAGCGCGACACCTGTTCGGTGATGGGCTGACGCTCCGCCTCGTAGGCATCGAGGATCGAAGCCGGCGCCCACCCGTTCAGATGCGCCGCCACCTGCCAGCACAGGTCGATGGCGTCCGCAATGCCCGCATTCATGCCGTAGCCCGCATACGGCATCCACAGATGCGCGGCGTCGCCGCAGATGAAGACCCTGCGGTCGCGGAAGCGATCGGCGACAAGCCGGCGGCCGACCCAGTCCTCCCTGCTGAGGACGCGGTATTCGAAACGCTCGTCGACGCCGAGAATGGCGCGGATCGCCCAGTCCCGATCGACCGAATCAAATTCGGGCTCATCTGGCTTCAGGTGATTGTGGATCAGCCAGCGGTCACGACCGTCGATCGCCACCGTCGTGCCTGAGCGTCGCGGGTTGAGCGAGAGCACCATCCAGGCCGGCTTGTGCGCGCCCATCAGCTCCTTGAGCTGCGGCGCTTCGATGAAGGTCGATTGCACGCGCTGGATCACCGGCGTGCCGGACAGGTTGGCACCGATCGATTTGCGAACCAGGGAACGGCTGCCATCACAACCGATCACAAAGGAAGCCTCGATGCGGAGCGAGCTTCCGCTGTCGAGGTCGCGCGCCAGTGCAACCACATGGTCGTCATTCTGCTCGATGTCCGTGATTTCCGTGCGCGCCAGAATGGTGATGCGCGATTGAGCGGCGGCATGGCTGAACAGGATCGGCTCGAGATAGACTTGGTTGATCCGGTGGGGCGGCTCCGGCGTCGGCCACCAGGTATCGGGGCCACCAGTGGCGCTGTAGCGGCGTGCGCGCGAGGGAATGTCGATGCGGCACAGCTCGATGCCGGTCGCCGTGGTCCGGTAGGAGCAGTCGTTCGGGAAATCTGCGGGCAGGCCTGCGTCGCGCAGCTTTGCGGCGACGCCGAGCCGGCGGAAGATCTCCATCGAACGCGCCGAGACGTGATTGCATTTGACGCTGGGCGGATCGCCGGCATGGCGGATCTCCGCGACCACGACGTCGATCCCACGGGAAGCCAGATCCATCGCCGCGGTCAATCCGACGGGCCCGGCGCCCACCACCAGCACCTGTGTCCTCATGTTCGTTTCCGATCCCTTGGCGATCGTGGCTTCACCGTCCACGACATGCATTTTATTGCATGCTCGCTTATGTGATAAGCCGGAAAGAACTCATCAATTCATGAGCTTTACCTATGAACGTCACCTTGCGGCAATTGCAGGCCTTCACCGGCGTGTACCGCACGCGCAGCATCACGCGGGCCGCGCGCGAGCTGGGGATCACGCAATCGGCGGCGAGCCTGTTGATCCAGCAGCTCGAAGCGCAGCTTGGCGTCAAACTGTTCGATCGCTCCACTCGTTCGGTGCAGCCGACGCTGGCCGCTGACGAGGCAGTTCATGCCGCCGAACGCATGCTGGGCGATGCGCTGGGCCTGTCGCGGCGCATGCGCGACCTGGCGCAGGCGCGCGCCGGCCGGGTCGCGTTTCTCGCCTCAGCCGGTACCGCATCGGCGCTGCTGCCCTCGGTGCTCGCAAAATTCCGGGCAGGCTATCCCGATATCGAAATCGACATGCGCGATGTCGCCGCCGACGATCTCGTTCCGCGTCTGATCGCGACGGATGCGGAGTTCGCGATCGGCAGCGTCGAGGGAGAATTCGCGGAGCTGACGGTCGAGACGCTGACCCGCGGCCGCCTGAGCGCCATCGGCCGGCGCACCGCCGACTTCGCGGCACGCCGCTCGCTGACATGGGACGAGTTGGCTCAGATGCCCACGATCGCGATGCGGGGCGAGACGCGGATTCGCATGCAGATCGATCAGGCGCTGGGCACCCAGGGCAAGCACCTCAACCCAACCTATGAAGTGACGCTGATCAACACCGCACTCGCCATGACGGCGCAGGGTCTCGGCCTCGCGATCCTTCCTGCGACGATGCTGCCGGCGGATCAATTTCCGACTCTGATCGCAAAGCCGCTGATACGTCCTGCCATCACCCGCCCGGTGTCGCTGCTGCAGCGCCAGGGGCGGACGTTGTCGCCAGCCGCGCAGGCGTTTGTGGCGACGGCGCGGACGGCGCTGGCGGAGCGAGAGCCGGCAAGATCAGACTGATCTGCCGAGCTTTCTGGAAGCCGTTTTATTGTGGCGGATGATATTGGCGGAGAGGGAGGGATTCGAACCCCCGATAGGCTTGCACCTATGCCGCATTTCGAGTGCGGTGCATTCGACCACTCTGCCACCTCTCCTGAAGGCGCCAAGTAAGGAGCAGGGCCCCTGTGGTTCGGGCGTTAATAGGCGAGGATGGCGGGCCAGACAAGGCTGGGAGGACGAAAATCGGGCCGGTTTTGCGGCTGGGCCCCATGATGTCGCGGTGGTGATGGGGACGACCGCGGATTTCGGCGGCGGTTTGCGCGGAATTTGGTCTGGACCGTTCGCTAATGACCCGGCGCGAGGTCGAGCCGGTAGCATCGAGGCTCGAATCACTGGTGCCTGAAAAGGCGGGGTGGGACCGCCAGACGCGGTAAACACTGGCGGTCCCGTGCCGCTCATTGAAATACTGGCTGGGAAGGGCGGCTTCGCCGGCCAGGTGAGGCGACGGTTCCGACCGTAGCGTGCGGCCCGTGCACCGCAACGCAATCCGGTCCTTAACCTAACCAGTCAAGGTTACTCTGGAGCCGTTTACGTTCCGATGGGATCGGAACGGGGCTCCAGATTCCTGTTTTTGACGCGTTTTCTTCACGCGAACCGGTGTCCACTTCGCTCGAAAACGCTTCAGTCGGACTTGGCTTTTTTCTTCCCGTTGCCCGTGGAATCGCCGTCTTTGTCCTTGCCGTTGTCCTTGCGGCGGTTGGTGAAGCGGGCATTGCCCAGCCCGGTGCCGATGGTGAGCACGCCCCAGCGATCGACGTCCTGCATGAACGGCACCTCTGAGAGGCCCTGAACCACGCCGTCATTGTGCATCAGGATCGCGGTGTCGTGCTCGCCGATCTGCGGAATGCCCTCGAGCAGGCTCGCCGGCAGGTTGAACTTGCTGCTCTCCCAATTGCCCGGCAGGTTCTGCGCGCCTTTCTCGATGGAGCCGTCCGCGTTGATCACGCCGGGACAGGCGATGCCGATGAACGGCGCCAGCTTGAAGCCTTCCTTCTCGGCCTCGGTGATCAGCCCCTTCAGCATCTTGGTGAGCCGCTTCACCGCGCCTTCGCGCGTCGGCTCGTCGTCGGCATGACGCCACAGCTCGGACTTCACGACCTTGGCTTTCGACAGGTCTTTTGCCTTCTTCCAGCTGGTCTCCACCAGGCCGCAGCGGATGTTGGTGCCGCCGATATCGACGGCGAGGATGCTGTCATGGGCTTCGAAGATCCATGACGGCGCCAGATGCAGCGCGCCGATCAGGCCGGCCTCATCGGGGTGATGGCGGATCGGCACCATGTCCATCTTGAAACCCTCGGCCATGAGGATGATCTCGGTGCGCGCGATCGCGAGCTCGCCGAGCCGGGAATCGCGAAAGCCGCCGCCGACCACGATGCGCTCGGTCTTGGCCCAGGCCTTGGACTTGAGGAAACGCCGCGTGACATAAGCGAGCTCCTGGGCGAAGTCCTCGATGGCGCTATGCACCACCGCCCAGGCCTCGGTGTCGTCGCCGACCAGGATGGCATCCAGCGTCTTCTTGCTGATCTCATCCGACGGCTCCTTGCCGAACGGGTCCTCGCCGGACTTGCGCAGCGGCTTGCGCCAGCGCTCGAGAATCTCCCGGAACGCGCCCTTGCTGGCGCGGTCGCCGATGAAGCCGTCCTCGTCCTTCATCTCGATGTTGAAGCTGTCGATATCCACCGACGGCAACCGCTCCGCGCCGTGATGGGCGATGCCCGTCGTCGTCTTGACCAGCTCGTCTGTTGCCATGGTAAGCCCCTTGCCCGTGTGACCTAATTCGCGGGGACAACGGCGGCGGAACCCGTTGGTTGCGGTGCCGTCGGAAATTCGCTGCGGGGCCGGATCGGGCCCAAATGCTTCAAATCGGGCCGTTTTCGCCGGCTTTTCCTTGACTCTGCGCGGTCAGCGGCTATAAATCCCGCAACCGGCGCGGGGCGTTTCTCGCGCCGCTTGTTTTTGCGTGGGTTTTCAAAGGGATAACTCCCGCCCGCACAAAGCTCGCATAAACCCATAACGACTGACAAAAAGCCGGCCCCGACACCATGTCGCGAGGCCGGGAATGAACACGAAGGAAAACAACGATGTTCGCAGTCATCAAAACCGGCGGCCGGCAGTACCGCGTCGTTCCGGATGATGTCCTGGAAGTAGGCAAGATCGAAGGCGAAGTCGGCTCGATCGTGCAGCTCAATGAAGTTCTCCTGGTCGGCGGCGACACGCCGATCCTGGGTCTGCCCACGGTCGCAGGCGCGTCCGTTGCGGTCGAGGTGCTCGACCACAAGCGCGGTCCCAAGGTCATCGCTTTCAAGAAGCGCCGCCGCAAGAACTCGCGCCGCAAGCGCGGCTATCGCGACGAGATCACCGTGCTGCGCATCTCGGAGATCCTGACGGACGGCGCCAAACCCACCAAGGGGCCGCGTCCGAAGCGGGAGAAGGTCGTCAAGCCAGAGACCACGACCGAAGAGGCCGCCGCATAATTTGATCACGCATCATCACGAATTGATGCGTGAGAAATTGTGAAATGATTCCGTCAAGGAATTGATCTAGAAATACTCAGGATTTCGGAGACGAGCCATGGCTCACAAAAAAGCAGGCGGTTCATCGCGTAACGGTCGCGATTCCAAGGGCAAGCGCCTCGGGATCAAGGCGTTCGGCGGGGAAGTTGTGATTCCCGGCAACATCATTGCGCGTCAGCGCGGCACCACCTGGCATCCCGGCCTTAATGTCGGCATGGGCACGGACCACACCTTGTTCGCCAAGGTCGAAGGCCGCGTAACGTTCCAGGCCAAAGCCAACGGCCGCACCTTCATCTCGGTGCTCCCGCTCGCAGAGGCGGCTGAATAGACGGTGGATCAAATTTGGAGTCCGCCGGGTCCCAGACCGAACCGGCGGAGTCCTTGAGATCATAGAGATCGAAGGCTCCAGGGGAGGCGGGAAACCGGCCTCCCCTTTCGTTTGCGTGCTCACTTTTCACTTAGTGACTTCGACGGAGCCGGACATGTTGCAGGATTTCTCGAGCGTGACCTTGCGGGAGGCGAGACCCAGCGTCGTCGCCACCGAGCGGCTGACCTTGCGGCGGCCGACCCTCGCCGACGTCAGGACCATCGCCCTCCTCGCCAACGACCGCCGCGTCGCCGAAAACACAAGGCGCCTCCCGCATCCCTATTCGCAGGACGACGCCGTCGCCTTCATCCGCGCCACCGCCGCGCCCGGCAGCGAGACGGTGTTCCTGATCGAGCATGACAGCGGGCCCGTCGGCATGGTCGGCATCGACTGCTCCACGCCCGACAATGCCGAGCTCGGCTATTGGCTCGGCGTCGAGCATTGGGGCCGGGGCTTTGCCACCGAGGCCGCGCGCGGCGCGATCGACTTCTTCTTCGAGGAGTTCGAGGACGATCATCTCTATGCAGGTGCGCGCGTCACCAACCCGGCGTCGCGCAACGTGCTGGAGAAGTGCGGCTTCCAGTGGAGCGGCGTCCAGCTGCATCGCTTCATGGCGCTGGGCTCGTCCACGCCCGTCGACTGCTTCCGCCTGTCACGCGGCGTGTGGGCATCGCTGAAGAGCTGGAGCAGTGCGCGAAGGGTGAGGTAGCCAGCCTAGCCATACGATGTCGTCCCGGCGAAGGCCGGGACCCATGACCACGACCGTTGGTAGCGCGAAGGCTCCCACTCCGAGTCTTCGCCAAACTGCACCCTGTGGGTATGGGTCCCGGCCTCCGCCGGGACGACACCGTAGTTGTGGTTACGCCGGCGGATTCACATCCACGTCCCCACGCCCGAGATCGCGTTCACGCAAGTAAATATAGAACCCGGCGCCGATGATGATGGCGGCGCCGACTATGGTGGCGATTTCGGGCACGTCGCCGAACACGACGAAGCCGAAGATCACCGCCCAGACGATCATCGAATATTGATAGGGCACGACGACGCTGGCCGGCGCGAGCTTGAGCGAGCGGTTGACGCAGAACAGCGCCGTGACCGAGACGCATCCCGCCAGCGCGAAGATCACGAGGCTACCTGATGTCGGCGGCACCCAGTTGAACGCCGACAGCACCGCACCCAGCAGGAACGTGCCGACGAATTGCGACGACGCCATCACGATATCGGGCGTCTTGCGCAGGCTGCGCGTGATCAGCATCAGCGTTGCGAAGGACAGGCTGCCGCCAAGCGCGATCAGCGCCGGCAGGCTCACCGTCTGTGCCGACGGCCGCAGCGCGATCAGCACGCCGCAGAAGCCGATCAGGATCGCCGTCCAGCGCCGCCAGCCGACCTTCTCGCCGAGAAAGATCGCCGACATCGCGGTGACGAAAATGGGCCCGGCGAGATAGTAGGTGATGACGTCGGCGAGCGGCAAATAGACCGTCGCAAGGAAGAAGGCCGCCACTTCCAGCGTCGACAGCACCACCCGAAACAGCTGGAGGCCCGGCCGCTCCAGATGCAGGAACTGGTGACGCTGCCGCCAGACCAGCGGCGACAGCAGCAGCAGCGCCGCGCAGGCGCGCAGGAACAGCAGCTGCCCCACCGAATAAGTCCCGACCAGGAACTTGCCCATGGCATCGCCGAACGAGAACATGAAGATCGACAGCACCATGAGCCCAATGCCGGCAAGGCGCGCCGAGCGTTCGTCATAGGCCGAGAGATTCTTGAAGAGGGGCATTGCTGTCGTTCGTGGAAACGCGTCATTGCGAGGAGCTCTTGCGACGAAGCAATCCAGACTGTTTCCACGGAGACAGTCTGGATCGCTTCGCTTCGCTCGCAATGACGAGCGGAGAGAGCGTCGGGATGGCGACCGGAGTCGCTTGCGGTCGTTTTAATGACGTGAGCGCCCGCGACAAGCCCACGCCAGCCGAATTGAACGGATTGCCGCACTCTTCGCGTCGCGGTAGCGATAGGCGTCACCCGAACCAAAGAGCCAGGAAAGAGCCTCGCCATGACCGACTTCGACCCGGCCCGGCATCGCATGATCCCCGCGCAACGCTGGTTTGAGGATTTCGCGGTCGGCGAGCGTTTCGTGCTGCCGAGCCGCACGCAGACGACGGCCGTGTTCGCGGCGTTCCAGACCGCGAGCGGCGATACCCATCCGGTGCATTACGATGTGGAGTATTGCCGCAGCCGCGGCATGCCGCATCTGCTCGCCCACGGTTTCCAGACGCTGATCCACACCGCGCCCGGCGCGGGCCTGTTTCCCTTCATGGTCGAGGACTCGCTGGTCGGCTTCCTCGAGCAATCCAGCCGGTTCCTCAAGCCGGTGTTCGCCGACGATACAATCTATCCCGCGCTCGAGGTCACCGAGCTGGTGCCGGGACGCTCGACCGGCGCGGTGACGCTCAAAAGCACCGTGTTCAACCAGCGCAAGGAGCTGGTGCTGGAGGGCACGCAGAAATTCCTGATCCGGCGCCGGCCCAACTAACGTTGTGCCGGGGTTAAGCACGCCCCAAAATCGCGGAAATTCAGCCGATTTGCGGGTCTATCCGGGTTGCCGCGCGGGACCGGCTGGCCTACCTATGGCCCATGAAATTCCTTGACGAAGCAAAGGTCTATATCCGCTCCGGCGACGGCGGAAACGGCTGCGTGGCGTTCCGCCGCGAAAAATTCATTGAATTCGGCGGCCCCTCCGGCGGCAATGGCGGCCGCGGCGGCAATGTCATCATCGAGGTCGCAGACGGCCTGAACACGCTGATCGACTATCGCTACCAGCAGCACTTCAAGGCCCAGAAGGGCGAGAACGGCTCGGGCTCGGACCGCCACGGCGCCAATGGCAAGTCGATCGTGCTGAAGGTCCCCCTGGGCACGCAGATCTTCGATGAAGATCGCGAGACCATGATCCACGACTTCACCACGGTCGGCGAAAAGTTCGTGCTGGCCGAAGGTGGCAATGGCGGCTTCGGCAACGCCCATTTCAAGACCTCGACCAACCGCGCCCCGCGCAATGCCAATCCCGGCCAGCCCGGCGAGGAGCGCTGGATCTGGCTGCGGCTGAAGCTGATCGCGGATGCCGGCCTCGTCGGCCTGCCCAATGCCGGCAAGTCGACCTTTCTCGCCAAGGTCAGCGCGGCCAAGCCGAAGATCGCCGACTATCCCTTCACCACGCTGCATCCGCAGCTCGGCGTCGTGAATGCCGACGGCCGCGAATTCGTGCTGGCCGACATCCCCGGCCTGATCGAAGGCGCGCATGAAGGCGTCGGTCTCGGCGACCGCTTCCTTGCCCATGTCGAGCGCTGCCGCGTGCTGCTGCATCTCATCGATGCGACCTGCGAGCACGCCGGCAAGGCCTACAAGACGGTGCGAACCGAGCTGGACGCCTATGCCGGACAGCTCACCGACAAGATCGAGATCGTCGCGCTGAACAAGATCGACGCGGTCGAGCCGGACGAGTTGAAGAAGCAGAAGGAGCGGCTGAAGCGCGCCGCCAAGAAGACGCCGCTGCTGCTCTCCGCCGCCACCGGCGACGGCGTGCAGGAAGCGTTGCGCGCATTGGCGGATGTGATCGGCGAGAGCCCGGTCTCCGCCAAGGCAAAGAGCGCGGCGGAAGCGGAGCCTTGGTCGGTTTGATCTCTCGCCGTCGTCCCGGCGAATGCCGGGACCCATAGCCACAGGCAGAGTTTTGGCGAAGACTCGTGGCTCGGTACTCCCGCCGACCACGATTGATAAATCACGCGGTATGGGTCCCGGCCTTCGCCGGGACGACGTTGGAATGTGAAGTTGCGAGAAGGCGCATCACCCCCTTCTTGTCTTCGCGCCTTCGATAGCGCAGCATCGGCAATCAAGATACGGCAGGGATGATTCATGGCGCGCGCGAAGAACGTTCTCTGGATCATGTGCGACCAGCTTCGCTATGACTATCTCGGCTGCACCGGCCATCCCACGCTGAAGACGCCGAACATCGACGCCATGGCGAAGCGCGGCGTGCTGTTCAGCAAGGCCTATGTGCAGTCGCCGATCTGCGGCCCGTCGCGGATGTCGTTCTACACCGGGCGCTACATGCGCTCGCACGGCTCGCACTGGAACGGCTGGCCGTTGCGGGTCGGCGAGCCCACCCTCGGCGATCACCTCAAGAACCTCGGCGTGCGCAACGTGCTGGTCGGCAAGACCCACATGGCGCCCGATCTCGAAGGCATGAAGGCGCTCGGCATCCCGCCGGAATCGATGATCGGCGTGCACGTCGCCGAATGCGGGTTTGAGCCCTATGAGCGCGACGACGGCCTGCATCCCACGGGGCGACCGCGTCCGAAATACGACGAATATCTGCGCCAGCAGGGTTTTGATGCGCCCAATCCCTGGGAGCATTGGGCCAATTCCGGCGCGGCCGAGGACGGCTCGCTCCAGAACGGCTGGCTGCTCGTGCACGCCGACAAGGCCGCGCGCGTGCCGGATGAGCATTCCGAGACGCCCTACATGACGCGCCGCGCGATGGACTTCATCGGCGAGGCCGAGACCGACGGCAGGCCATGGTGCCTGCATCTGTCCTACATCAAGCCGCACTGGCCCTATATCGCGCCCGAACCTTACGCCAGCATGTATTCGGCATCGGACATGATCCCGGTGATCCGCTCCGAGCGCGAGCGCCAGAATCCGCATCCGGTGTTCGGCGCCTATATGGACATGCGCTACTCCCGCAACATGGCGCGCGACGATGCCCGCGAGAAGGTGATCCCGACCTATATGAGTCTGATCACCCAGATCGACGACCAGATGGGCGTGCTGATGAAATTTCTCGAGGAGCGCGATCTGCTGGACACCACCATGATCGTGTTCACCTCCGATCACGGCGATTATCTCGGCGATCACTGGATGGGCGAGAAGGACCTGTTCCACGAGCAGTCGGCGAAGATTCCGTTGATTGTCATTGATCCCTCGAAGGAGGCGGATGCGACGCGCGGCACGTGCAACGATGCGCTGGTCGAAGCCATCGATCTCGCGCCGACCTTCGTCGACTATTTCGGCGGCAAGGTGCCGGGCCACATCCTCGAAGGGCGCTCGTTGCTGCCGCTGCTGCGCGGCGAGAGCCCGCCGGATTGGCGCAAGGTGGCGTTCTCCGAATACGACTATGTCATGCAGGACGTGCGGCTGAAGCTGAACCAGCCGATCGAGCGCTGCCGCCTGTTCATGGTGTTCGACGGCCGCTGGAAATACATCCACGCCTCCGGCTTCCGTCCGATGCTGTATGACCTCGAAACCGATCCGGAAGAGTTTCTGGATCGCGGCGACGATCCTGAGTGCGCCGGCATCATCGCGCGATTGCAGGCGGAATTGTTCGACTGGGCGCTGCATCCCAACGACCACATCACGACACCGCGCGAGAAGATCGCCGCCTACGCCGACAACCAGCTCCAGGTGAAGGGCGGCATCCTGATCGGCATCTGGGATGAAGCAGAGCTGGCGTCGATCAAGGACGGCATCGCGCAGCGCGCGAAGCTGTGAGGTGCGGGCAGCGTCTCAGTTTCGAGCTTGTGGCAACAACTCACAGATCTGAGCCAACAAGGCGCGAAGATCACTCCGCTCGAACGCTAATCGGGTTTGAAATGCGTTTTCATGAATGTGAACGCCGTTACAGACCTCATTCAGCGCATTGTTCAGCATGTACAATTCATCACGAGTCACTCGGAGATCAGCTTCTTCTTCATTGATTCTCAAACAGATCATCGTCCCAAGACCTCCCTTGCGAAGCTCAATTCTCGATCTTGTATCCCGTCGCCTTCACGATCGGCTGCCAGAACGCGGCGTTGGCGGCGAGCTCCTTCGTCAAGCCATCCGCACTGCTGCCCACCGGAATGAGCCCGATCGCGGTGAGTTTTTCCTTCACCTCGGGCTTGGCGAGCGCGGCGCTTGCGGCCGCGCCGAGCTTGCTCGCGAATTCCGGCGAGCTGCCGGCGGGAAGCCACATGCCGTACCAGGCGTCCGCGACGAGATCGATGCCGCTCTCCTTCAGCGTCGAGACTTCCGGAGCGAACGGCGAACGTTCGGCGCTCGCGACCGCGATGATCTTCACGCCCTTGGCGCGATGCTGCGGCAGCGCATCGGCCAACGTGACGATGCCGAACGAGATGTGACCGCCGATGATGTCGTTGAGGATGGGCGCGCTGCCCCGATAGGGCACGCGCGTCATGGGAATGCCGAGGTCTTTCTCGAGCTTGGAGCCCATGAAATGCGGGATGGTGCCGTTGCTCGGCACACCGAACGACGCCTTGTCCGGATGCGCTTTCAGCCAGGCAACAAATCCCTTGAAATCCGCGGCGTCGATCGCCGGACTGATGACGACGGCGAACTCAAACCGCGCCAGCAGCGACACCGGCACGAAATCCTTTGCGGTATCGAAGCTCGGGGTCGTCTCCACCATCGGCAGCAGGTACATCGTCGGCCCGGTCGTCACCAGCACCATGCTGCCGTCGGGGCTGCCCCCCTTCACCGCCTTGATGCCGATCAGACCGTCACCACCGGTGCGGTTCTCGACCACGATGGTCCGCTGCAGCGCCGGCGCCATCTCCTGCGCGATCAGCCGGCACAACGTGTCGCCGCCCGCTCCGGCCGCGAACGGGAAGATCATTTTTGTCAGCCCGACCTGAGCTTGCGCCGCGCCCGCTTGCGCCAACAACGGCAACCCGAGGCATCCGGCGATGAAGTTGCGGCGATCCATTGGTTTCCTCGTTGAGTCTATTATGGTTGGCGACAGTTAGAGCCAGACGAGCGTTCCGGACAAGCGCCGTTTACCGGGCCTGCCGCCTTGCGCCGGCCATCGTCCTGCTGCAAAAGCAGGCCTTACCGGCGCCGCTCTCCAGCACATACACACACCACATACACAGATGGCCAGCCCCGAACTCAGTCAATTCCGCCGCATCGTCGTCAAGGTCGGCTCCGCGCTGCTGGTCGATTCCGACAAGGGCGAGGTGCGCGCGTCCTGGCTTGCCGCGCTCGCCGACGACATGGCTAAGCTGCATCGCGAGGGGCGGGACGTTCTCGTCGTCTCTTCCGGCTCGATCGCGCTCGGCCGCAGCCGCCTGAAATTGCCGCGCGGCCCGCTGAAGCTGGAGGAGAGCCAGGCGGCCGCCGCCGTCGGTCAGATCGCGCTGGCGCGGATCTGGTCGGAGGTCCTTGGCGCCCACGGCATCGGCGCCGGCCAGATCCTGGTGACGCTGCAGGACACCGAGGAGCGCCGCCGCTATCTCAACGCGCGCTCCACCATCGGCAAGCTGCTGGAGTGGCGCGCGATCCCCGTGATCAACGAGAACGACACGGTCGCGACCAACGAGATCCGCTACGGCGACAATGACCGCCTCGCCGCGCGCGTCGCCACCATGGCGAGCGCCGACCTGCTGGTGCTGCTGTCCGACATCGACGGGCTTTACGATGCCCCGCCGAAGAACAACCCGAACGCCAAGCTCATTCTGGTCGTCGACAGCATCTCCTCGGAGATCGAGGCCGTCGCAGGCGACGCCGAGTCCGAGCTGTCGCGCGGCGGCATGCGCACCAAGGTCGAAGCCGCAAAAATCGCGACCACCGGCGGCACGCATATGCTGATCGCCTCCGGCAAGATCGAGCATCCCCTTCAGGCGATCGCCGATGGCGGCCGCTGCACCTGGTTCCTGACGCCCGCCAATCCCATTACGTCGCGAAAGCGCTGGATCGCGGGCTCGCTGGAGCCGAAAGGCACCCTGACGATCGACGCCGGCGCCGTCGCGGCGCTGCGCGCCGGCGCCAGCCTGTTGCCGGCCGGCGTGACCAAGGTCGAGGGCCAGTTCGCCCGCGGCGATGCCGTGATCGTGCGCGGCCCCGACAGCAGCGAGGTCGGCCGCGGCCTGATCGCCTACGACGCCGACGATGCCGAGCGGATCAAGGGCCACTCCTCCCCGGACGTCATGGCCATCCTCGGCATCAGCGGGCGGGCGGAGATGATCCACCGGGATGATCTGGTGGTGGGCGGGTAGCGCTCGGCAGGCGCCCAAACCGTCATGCCCGGGCTTGTCCCGCCTGCGCGGCCGAAGCCGCTTCGGCGAGGCGAAGGCCCGGGCATCCACGTTGTTTGGACCGCGTGGCAATCCGTGGATGGCCGGGACAAGCCCGGCCATGACGCCGTAGATGGGTCATTGGTCCAGCCGAACCAGCAAGTGAACCCCTGCCATACCCTCCCGACCCTTCGCAAAAGCGGGATTTCCGTGCTAGGACACCGCCTTAGCAGAAGGTTGAAACTCCCATGGCCGCCCCCCTCAAAGCCGTCGACGGCAATGCCGATCTTCAGGCGCTGATGACCGATCTCGGTACCCGTGCCCGCGCTGCCGCGCGCGTGCTGGCGCTGGCGCCGCCGGAGCAGAAGAACCGGGCGCTCGAGGCCATGGAGCGGGCGATCCGCAACAATGCAGCCGCGATCCTTGCCGCCAATGCCGAGGACGTCGCCGAGGCCCGCGCCTCCGGCAATGCCACCTCCTCCTTCATCGATCGCCTGACGCTGACGCCGGCGCGGGTCGAGGGCATGGCCGAGGGCATCGGCATCGTGCGCGGCATTGCCGATCCGGTCGGCATCGTCACCGAGAGTTGGCAACGGCCGAACGGCATGACCATCGAGCGCGTGCGCGTGCCGCTCGGCGTCGTCGGCGTGATCTTCGAGAGCCGGCCGAATGTTGCGGCGGACGCCGGCGTGCTGTGCCTGAAGTCGGGCAATGCCGTGATCCTGCGCGGCGGCTCCGACAGTTTCCGCTCCTGCCGCGCGATCCATGACTGCCTGGTGCAGGGCCTGCGCGAAGCGGGTCTCCCCGAGGCCGCGATCACGCTGGTGCCGACGCGCGACCGCGCGGCGGTGGGCATGATGCTGTCGGGATTGAACGGCGCCGTCGACGTGATCGTGCCGCGCGGAGGCAAGAGCCTCGTTGCGCGCGTCGAGCAGGAAGCGCGCGTGCCGGTGTTCGCGCATCTCGAAGGCGTCAACCACGTCTACGTCGACGGCAGCGCCGACCTCGCCATGGCAAAGTCGATCGTGCTCAACGCCAAGATGCGCCGCACCGGCGTCTGCGGCGCCGCCGAGACGCTGCTGGTCGATCGGGCCGCTGCCGGTAAAAACCTGAAGCCGCTGATCGAGATGCTGATCGAGGCCGGCTGCGAAGTGCGCGGCGACGACGCCGTGCAAAAGACCGATCCGCGCGTCAGACCTGCCAGCGCGGACGATTGGGACACCGAATATCTCGATGCGGTCATCGCGGCGAAGGTGGTGGACGGCGTCGACGGCGCGATCGCGCATATCCAGAATCACGGCTCGCACCATACCGATGCGATCGTGAGCGCCGATGAGAGCGCTGCGAAGAAATTCCTGAGCGAGGTCGATTCCGCGATCGTGCTGCACAACGCCTCGACGCAGTTCGCCGACGGCGGCGAGTTCGGCTTCGGCGCCGAGATCGGTATCGCCACCGGCAGATTCCATGCCCGCGGCCCGGTTGGCGCCGAGCAGCTGACGAGCTTCAAATATCGCGTTCACGGCACCGGGCAGACGCGGCCGTAGACGACGCAGGGCGCGGGGCATTGAGCAACAATTTCGTCGCGCCACGTTTCTTCGCGCAGGCCATACCGACCCATACCTCGGGCATGCGCATCGGCCTGCTCGGTGGCTCGTTCAATCCGCCGCACCAGGCCCATCGCGCGATCAGCCAGTTCGCGCTGAAACGCCTCCAGCTCGATCGGGTGTGGTGGTTGGTGACGCCAGGCAATCCGCTGAAGGAGAACGGCGCGCTGCACGAACTCGGCGAGCGCATGCAGGCGGCGCGCAACGTGGCCGACGATCCCAGGATCGAGGTGAGCTGTCTCGAATCCGTCATTCGCACGCGCTATACCATCGATACGATCAACACCTTGCGCCGCCGCCTCTCGGGCTTGCGCTTTGTCTGGATCATGGGCGCCGACAATCTCGCTCAATTCCATCGTTGGCAGCACTGGCGGCGCATCGCCGGTCAGGTGCCGATCGCGGTCATCGACCGCCCGCCACAGAGTTTTCGTGCCCTCGCCTCTCCCGCCGCCCAGGCGCTCAGACGCTACCGCTTGCCGGAGAATGAGGCGCCATTGCTTGCGGATCGGGCCGCGCCGGCCTGGGTGTTCCTGACCGGTATGAAGCTGAATCTCTCGTCGACCGGCTTACGGAACCCGGACGGAAGCTGGAAAGGTACGAAGTGAGTCAGATTGTGCGAACGCCATGCGGCCTTCGGGCTCTCTGGCATATTGAAACCCTTAACCCCACATGATGTAGTGTAACCAGTGGGCGCCGGATTCGGCGTTCGCGATACAGTGAAAGGAATGGTCCCTGACCACATCTGTATTGTCCAAGACAGCCTCACCCAAGACGGCTTCACCGAAGTCGGTTTTACCCAAGGTTGCCAAGCCTACGCGTAAAACATCGACCAAAGCTGCGGCCTTGAAGGCGCAACCCGACGCCGACAAGACGCTGAGCCTGATCCTCTCCCGCCTCGATGACATGAAGGCGGAAGAGACGGTCACCATCGACCTTCGCGGCAAATCGGCCTACTCCGACTACATGATCGTCACCACCGGCCGGGCCAACCGGCACGTTGGCGCGATCGCGGAGAACGTCGCCAAAGGCCTCAAGGAAAACGGCATCAAGAACATCCACGTCGAGGGCTTGCCCAATTGCGACTGGGTGCTGATTGATTCCGGCGATGTGATCGTGCACGTGTTCAGACCCGAGGTCCGCGAGTTCTACAGTCTCGAGAGATTGTACACGCAAGGCCCAGGGGCGGCGAAGGCGATCTGAGAGGCTGCTGGCCGATTTCGATCGGCTGACGCGCATGCTAGCGTCGTGCGCGCGCAGATCGCGCGCGGTCCAGAAAACGCGACCTGAACATATCATGCGCATAGCCGTCATTGCGGTGGGCCGGCTGAAGCAGGGCCCCGAACGGGAGCTTGCCGAGCGCTATTCCGAGCGGTTCGACGAGGCCGGCCGCAAGCTCGGATTCCGCGAGCTCGTCGTCCACGAATTGCCCGAAAGCCGCGCGCGCGATACGGCGACGCGGATGGCCGAAGAGGCCGCGGCGATCTCCGCGCATATCCCCGAAAAATCGGTGCTGGTGGCGCTGGACGAACGCGGCCAGAATCTGGATTCGACCGTATTCGCACGGCATCTCGGCCGCTGGCGCGACGAGGGTGCCGGTCATACTATCTTCATGATCGGAGGGGCGGACGGACTTTCGCCCGAATTGCGCCGTAAGGCCAAGCTCGCGATCGCGTTCGGCTCTGCGACCTGGCCGCATCAAATGGTCCGCGTCATGCTTCTGGAACAGCTTTATCGGGCCGCCACCATTCTGGCCGGCCACCCCTATCACCGCGCGTGATCCGCGCCACAACGAGCACCTTTGCCTAAAGCGATGCGAGCGCCAATTCTCAACCTGCTGCTGATCGCCGGCGTTTTGGGCTCAAGTATTTTGGGCGCAAGCCTCGCGCAAGCTCAGACGCCTGCACCGCAGACTGCGGCCGTCGCGCCCGATGCGATCAAGCAGCGCGAGCAGGAGCTCGAAGCCGCGCGCGCCAGCAAGAAGAGCGCGGAGGAGGCGCAGGCCAAGCTCAAGGCCGAGATCACCTCGCTCGGCCAGGACCGCACCCAGCTCAATCAACAGCTGATCGACACCGCTGCCAATGTGCGCAGCGTCGAGACCAAGATCGACGAGGCCGAAGCGCGGCTGCGATCGCTGAACGGCCGCGAGCAGGCGATGCGCAGCTCGCTCGATTTACGCCGCGCCGACATCGTCGAGGTGCTGGCGGCCTTGCAGCGCGCCGGAAGGCGGACGCCGCCGGCGCTTCTGGTACGGCCCGAGGATGCCCTGCAATCGCTGCGCACGGCGATGCTGCTCGGTGCCGTGGTGCCGGAATTGCGCGGCCGCGCCGAGAAGATCGCGGGCGAGCTCGGCGAGCTCGTGGCCTTGCGCAAGACCATCGCGACCGAGCGCGACCAGCTCGCCTCCGACCGCGACAAGGTGCGCAACGACCAGACTCGGCTCGCGGCTCTGGTCGACGAGCGGCAGCGCCAGCAGGCGTCGCGTGAAAAGGATCTCGACGCCGAGAACGCGCGCGCCGTCGCGCTCTCGCGACAGGTCGGCGATCTCCAGGGGCTGATCGCCAAGATGGAGCAGGATCTGCAAAGCGCCGCCAAGGCGGCCGAGAAGGCGGCTGAGGCCGCCAGGCAGGCCGAGGCCAAGGCGGCTGCAAACGCGGCCGCCAGCGCCAAGACCGGCCCCGGCGCTTTCAAGGATCGTTCCCGGACCACCCCTGCGATGGCCTTCGCCGCGGCCAAGGGCCTCCTGCCTCTTCCAGTTAACGGTAACAAGATCAGGGATTTCGGCGGTTCCGACGGGCTCGGCGGGGTCCAGAAGGGCATTTCGCTGGCGACCAGGCCCGGCTCCCAGGTCACGACGCCGTGTGATGGCTGGGTTGTCTATGCCGGCCCCTTCCGCAGCTATGGACAACTCTTGATCCTCAATGCCGGGGGCGGGTATCATGTGCTGATCGCCGGGATGGAGCGCATTTCGGTCAACATCGGTCAGTTTGTGCTCACGGGGGAGCCTGTCGCGACCATGGGGTCGACTTCTCAAGTCGCCTCCATTCTCGCCACGAACGCGAGTCAACCTGTGCTCTATGTCGAGTTCCGCAAAGACGGCACTCCAATCGATCCAGGCCCATGGTGGGCCGCAAATGAAGGCGAGAAGGTTCGCGGATGATGCGCAAGACTTCAGTTATCCTCCTCAGCGCGGCCACCGGTGCGGCGCTGACGCTGTTCGTGACGCAACCGCGCGCAGTCTTCATGGGCTCCAGCGCGCGAGCCGCCACCGCCGACACCTATCGCCAGCTCAATCTGTTCGGCGACGTCTTCGAGCGCGTGCGCTCGGACTATGTCGAGAAGCCCGACGACACCAAGCTGATCGAATCCGCGATCAGCGGCATGCTCACCGGTCTCGATCCGCATTCGAGCTACATGGACGCCAAGAGCTTCCGCGACATGCAGGTGCAGACCCGCGGTGAGTTCGGCGGCCTCGGCATCGAAGTCACGATGGAAGACGGCCTGATCAAGGTGGTCTCGCCGATCGATGACACCCCGGCCTCGCGCGCCGGCGTCATGGCGAACGACATCATCACCAATCTCGACGACGAAGCTGTGCAGGGCCTGACCCTGAACCAGGCGGTCGAGAAGATGCGCGGTCCCGTCAACACCAAGATCAAGCTCAAGATCATCCGCAAGGGCCAGGACAATCCGATCGACGTCACGCTGGTGCGCGACAACATCCGCGTCCGCTCGGTGCGCGCTCGCGTCGAGGCAGACGACATCGCCTATATCCGCATCACGACCTTCAACGAGCAGACCACCGAAGGCCTGAAGCGCGAGGTCGCCAACCTCTCGAATCAGATCGGCGACAAGCTGAAGGGCTACGTCATCGACCTCCGCAACAACCCAGGCGGCCTGCTCGAGGAAGCGGTCACCGTCTCCGACTCTTTCCTGGAGAAGGGCGAGATCGTCTCGACCCGCGGCCGCAATGCCGAGGAGACCCAGCGCCGTACCGCACATACGGGCGACCTCACCAAGGGCAAGCCGGTCATCGTGCTGGTCAACGGCGGCTCGGCTTCGGCGTCGGAGATCGTCGCCGGCGCGCTGCAGGACCACAAGCGCGCGACCATCGTCGGCACGCGCTCGTTCGGCAAGGGCTCGGTGCAGACCATCATTCCGCTCGGCTCCGGCAACGGCGCGCTGCGTCTGACCACGGCGCGCTACTACACGCCGTCGGGCAAGTCGATCCAGGCCAAGGGCATCGTGCCCGACATCGAAGTGCTGCAGGACGTGCCCGACGAGCTGAAGTCGCGCACCGACACCAAGGGCGAAGCTTCGCTGCGCGGCCATCTCAAGAACGACGGCGACGAGAAGACCGGCTCGCAGTCCTACGTTCCGCCGGACGCCAAGGACGACAAGGCGCTCAAGCTCGCCGACGATCTGCTCCACGGCATCAAGAACAGCGCCTCCGCGGCGCCCACCCCGGGCGGTGACAAGGCCACGACCGACAAGCCCAAGGCGGCGAACTAACTCGGCGCATCGCGATCTGTCGAAAAGGGCGGCTCCTCGGGGCCGCCTTTTTTGCTTGGAACTCCTGATATCCCCGGCCTATCCCGGCCTGCCGCCGCTTGACCCCGGCGTGGTATCGTCCTCCCGAGTGATTCGGGATCGCGCATGACTGAAACGGCCGATGATCTGAGCGCCCCGCTCGGACGGGACAAGCCGCGCCGGAAACGCCGGCTGCGGCTGCCGTTCACGGCCATGCAGCTGCTGGCAGTCATGCTCGGCCTGTTCCTGGTCACCTTTGCCGGCTTCGCCATCTTCAACAAGGATCCGCTCGGCGGCGAGCCGATGACGCGGCTCGCGATCCGTGAGCCCAATCCCGCAGACAAGGCCGGCGACGACAAGCCGGCCGCGGTCGGCCACGGCCAGGACAGCAAACAGGAAAGCAAGCACGAGACCAGGGACGCACCGAAGCAGGCGGGCGAGCAGAAGACCGTCACCATGATCGACGGCTCCACCGGCACGCGCCACGACGTGGTGATCGGCGGCGATGCCGCCGGCAAGAGCGAGGCGGCCTCGGCCTCCGCACCGCCGCCCGTCATGGCCGGAATCGACCCAAAACTTCTTGAGAAATCGCGCTATGGCATGATCCCCGCGGTTTCCGGGGATCTGAAGCCGTTCAACGTCTATGCGGCGGATGCCGACCGCGCCAAAGCCGCCAAGATGCCGGTGGTCGCGATCCTGATCGGTGGCCTCGGCGTCGGCGCTGCCAAGACCACCGATGCCATCATGCGACTGCCGCCGGCGGTGACGCTGGCCTTTACGCCTTATGGCTCCGATCCAGGAAAACTCGCTGAGCGCGCCCGCGCTCAGCGCCACGAGATCTTTCTCCAGATCCCGATGGAGCCCTATGACTTCCCCGACAACGATCCGGGACCGCAGACGCTGCTGACCTCGCTAACTGCCGACCAGAACATGGACCGGCTGTACTGGCATCTGAGCCGGATGCAGGGCTATGCCGGCCTCACCAATTTCATGGGCGCCCGCTTCATCGCAACGGAGCCCGCGATGCAGCCGATCATCCGCGAGGCGGCCAAGCGCGGCCTCGGCTTCTTCGACGACGGCTCCTCGCCCCGCAGCATCGCGCCCCAGGCCGCCGGCAGCCAGGCGATGCCATTCGGCAAGGGCGATATCGCGATCGACGCGGTGCCGACCCCGGCCGAGATCGACCGCGCCCTGACCAAGCTCGAAGCGGCGGCGCGCGAGCGCGGCGTGGCCGTTGGCACCGCCTCGGCCCTCCCGGTCTCGATCGAGCGCATCGGCGCCTGGACCAAGACATTAGGCGACAGAGGTATCCTTTTGGTGCCATTGACAACCGCGATGCTGAAATCAAAATCCAGCTAAATCAACGGATTGGTACGGCACAGGCCCGCGGGGCCTGCTTCAGCCTTACCGACGGCATGCGAGAGGTCTGGCGGAATGGCGCGTTACGAGGATCTGCCCTACCGGACCTGCGTCGGCGTGATGTTGCTCAACAAGGACGGACTGGTGTTTATCGGCCGGCGTGCCGGCGGCATCGAGCATGTCGACGACACCCATGTCTGGCAGATGCCGCAGGGCGGCGTCGATCCCGGTGAGGACAATTGGGAGGCCGCCAAGCGCGAGCTCTATGAGGAGACCAGCGTGCGTTCCGTCGAGCGGCTCGGCGAGGTTCCGGACTGGCTCACTTACGACATTCCGCGCACGGTCGCCGGGCGCGCCTGGAAGGGCCGCTACCGCGGCCAGCGCCAGAAATGGTTCGCGGTCCGCTTCACCGGCAAGGACAGCGAGATCAATGTCGAAAAGCCCGGCGGCGGCCACAAGGCCGAGTTCGTGAGCTGGCGCTGGGAGCCGATGAAGAACCTGACCGGGCTGATCATCCCGTTCAAGCGCCCGGTCTACGAGCGCGTGGTGAAGGAATTTTCCGCGCTGGCGCAGGATTAGTTCAAGGCGCCATTCCAGGTTGATGCTAGAGCACAGCCTGGAATGACGACGAGAGATCGACGCGTGAGCACTGAAAAACCCTACCGTCCCAATGTCGGAATCGCGCTGTTCAATGCCGATGGCCGCGTGCTGATCGGGCACCGCTTCAAGGGCGACGGTCCCGAGATCATCCTGCCGGGCCTTGATTGGCAGATGCCGCAGGGCGGCGTCGATGAGGGCGAGGATTTGCGCGATGCCGCGCTGCGCGAGCTCTGGGAAGAGACCAGCGTCAAGAGCGCAATTTATCTCGGCGAGACCGACTGGCTGACTTACGAATTCCCGCCCTATGACGGGCCGCAGACGCATCGGCTGGCGAAATTCCGCGGCCAGCGCCAGAAGTGGTTCGCCCTACGCTTCACCGGCAAGGACGACGAGATCGATCCGCTGACGCCACGCAACGGGCAGCCCGCCGAGTTCGACGCCTGGCGCTGGGAGCGGCTCGATCGTGTCCCCGATGTCGTGGTGCCGTTCCGCCGCCACGTCTACAGCGCGGTGGCACAGCAGTTTGCGCCGTTCGCAAACTGAACGCAGAGGCCTTTCACCGCTTGGGACGGGCATGGGTGACCGCACAACCAGCCGCGGGCTCGCTCAGCCTCTCCCGCTTGCGGGAGAGATCTGCGTGGTGCAACAAAGTTTCAGCGCCCGCCACTTCCGTGACGAGCGCTGAACTTATTCAGGAATTTTCAGTCGAGCCCCGGCGCGGTGCACCGGGGCTTAGTGCATAGCCGTGCTGTTGAGCTCGTGCTGGATGCTCTTGAAGTGGTCGAGCCGCGCGATGGCTTGATCGAGCTCGCTGCCTTCGTGCTCCTTCAATCCCTCTTCCATCTCCGAGACGGTCGCGGCGAACTGGGCGCGGTCGAGCTCGGCCAGCGAGGTCGCGACGTCGGCGAGCACGGTCAGGCCCTTGTCGGAGACTTCGGCGATACCGCCGAGCACGATGATCTTCTCGTGCTTGCCGCCGCTGGTCACGGTGAGAATGCCGGGCCGGATCGCGGCCACGACCGGAGCGTGTCCCGCCAGCACGCCGAAGTCACCTTCGACGCCGGGGATATCGACCTGGTCGACCTCGCCCGAGAAGGCGAGCTTTTCTGGCGAGACGAGATCGAAGTGGAAGGTGGCCATGGGAAACCTGCGAATGGTGAGTAGCGAATTGCGAATGGAGCGGGAGCAGCGCGACTATTCGCTACTCCCCGCTCGCCCTTCGCAGCTTAGGCCGCCTCGGCCGCCAGCTTCTTGCCCTTCTCGATCGCCTCTTCGATGGTGCCGACCATGTAGAAGGCGGCTTCCGGCAGGTGGTCATACTTGCCTTCGCAGAGGCCGCGGAAGCCCTTGATGGTGTCCGCGAGGTCGACGAACTTGCCGGGCGAGCCGGTGAAGATTTCGGCGACGTGGAACGGCTGCGACAGGAAGCGCTCGATCTTGCGGGCGCGGGCCACCGTCAGCTTGTCCTCTTCCGAAAGCTCGTCCATGCCGAGAATGGCGATGATGTCCTGCAGCGACTTGTAGCGCTGCAGCACCTGCTGGACCTGACGCGCGGTGTCGTAATGCTCCTGGCCGACGACGAGCGGCGAGAGCATGCGCGAGGTCGAGTCGAGCGGGTCCACCGCCGGATAGATGCCCTTTTCCGAGATCGCGCGGTTCAACACCGTGGTGGCGTCCAAATGCGCGAACGAGGTCGCGGGCGCCGGGTCGGTCAAGTCGTCGGCCGGAACGTAAATGGCCTGCACCGAGGTGATCGAGCCCTTCTGCGTGGTGGTGATGCGCTCCTGCAGCGCGCCCATGTCGGTGGCGAGCGTCGGCTGGTAACCCACGGCGCTCGGGATACGACCGAGCAGCGCCGACACTTCAGAACCAGCCTGGGTGAAGCGGAAGATGTTGTCGACGAAGAACAGCACGTCCTGGCCCTGGTCACGGAAGTGCTCGGCGACGGTCAGACCGGTGAGGCCGACGCGGGCGCGGGCGCCGGGCGGCTCGTTCATCTGGCCGAACACCAGCGCGCACTTCGACTTGACGCTCGGATCGGGATTGTGCGGATCGGCGTTGACCTTGGACTCGATGAACTCGTGATAGAGGTCGTTGCCCTCGCGGGTACGCTCGCCGACGCCGGCGAACACGGAGTAACCACCGTGCGCCTTCGCGACGTTGTTGATCAGCTCCTGAATCAGCACGGTCTTGCCGACGCCGGCGCCGCCGAACAGGCCGATCTTGCCGCCCTTGGCGTAGGGCGCGAGCAAGTCGACGACCTTGATGCCGGTGACGAGAATTTCAGCTTCGGTCGACTGGTCGGTGTAGGTCGGCGCTTCCTGGTGGATGGCGCGCATGCCCTCCGACTGAATCGGGCCGGCTTCATCGATCGGCTCACCGATCACGTTCATGATGCGCCCGAGCGTGCCCGCGCCCACCGGCACCGAGATCGGCTGACCGGTGTCGGTCACTTCCTGGCCGCGGACCAGACCTTCGGTCACGTCCATCGCGATCGTGCGCACGGTGGACTCACCCAGATGCTGCGCAACTTCCAGCACGAGGCGGATGTTGCCGTTCTTGGTTTCCAACGAATTCAGAATGGCCGGCAGATGGCCTTCGAACTGAACGTCGACGACGGCGCCCATGACCTGGGTGACACGACCGACCTGGGTAGCTGCTGTAGCCATGAAGCTCTCCTTCGAAATTCTTTACTTGAACGACCGTCGTTTTGTTCGTGCGTCAGACCGCCTCGGCGCCGGAGATGATCTCGATCAGCTCCTTGGTGATCTGGGCTTGACGGGTTCGGTTGTAGATCTGGGTTTGCTTGCGGATCATTTCGCCCGCGTTGCGGGTGGCGTTGTCCATCGAGCTCATCTGCGCGCCATAGAACGAGGCGTTGTTTTCCAGCAGCGCGCGGAAGATCTGCACCGCGATGTTCCGCGGCAACAGGCCCGAGAGGAGTTCGTCTTCCTCCGGCTCGTAGTCGTAAGACGTCGACGGCGCGTTCGCCGCCTTTTCTTCCACGGTCAGCGGAATGATCCGCTGCGCGGTCGGGACTTGGGCAATCACCGACTTGAATTGCGCGTAGAACAGCGTGCAGACGTCGAATTCGCCGTTGTCGAAGCGGGCCAGAACCTTCTTGGCGATGTCCTCGGCGTTGAGAAAGCCGAGCTGACGAACGCCGCGCAGGTCGAGGTGCTCGACGATCTGCTTGTCGTACAGGCGGCGGAGCTGCTCGTAGCCCTTGCGGCCGACGCAGAAGAATTTGACTTCCTTGCCCTGCGCCATCAGCGCCTGGGCGCGCTCGCGCGCGAGGCGCACGATCGAGGAGTTGAACGCACCGGACAGGCCGCGCTCGCCGGTGCAGACCAGCAGCAGGTGAACCTGATCCTTGCCGGTGCCGCCCAGCAGCACCGGCGCGCCGGGCGAACCGGCGGCAGCGCTGGCGATGTTGGAGATCACCGCGCTCATCTTGTCGGCATAGGGCCGCGCCGCCTCGGCCGCTTGCTGGGCGCGGCGCAATCGGGACGCCGCGACCATCTGCATGGCCTTGGTGATCTTCTGCGTCGCCTTGGTGGAGGCGATGCGGACGCGCATGTCTTTAAGTGACGCCATTCTTCGTTCACCCCGGCGGTTCGACCCCTTGGATCAAGCCGCTAGCCTATCCCAGTCGTCATGCCCGGGCGTGTCCCGGGCATCCACGTTTTCGTTTCCATGCAGTGAGGCACGGAAGGCCGGGAGAAGAAGCCCGGCCTTTGCGCGTTCTCTTATGCGAAGCTCTTGGCGAAACCTTCGACCACCGACTTCAGCTTGGCGGCGCTGTCGTCGGAGAGATCGCGGCTGTCGCGGATCGCGTTGAGGATCTCGACATTCTTGCCGCGCAGCAGCGACAACAGACCGTCCTCGAACGCGCGCACCTTGTTGACCGGCAGCGGGTCGAGATAGCCGTTGGTGCCGGCCCAGATCACGCAGACCTGCTCTTCCATCTTCAGCGGCGCGAATTGCGGCTGCTTCAGGAGCTCGGTGAGACGCGAGCCGCGGTTGAGCAGGCGCTGGGTCGAGGCGTCGAGGTCGGAGCCGAACTGCGCGAACGCCGCCATTTCGCGGTACTGCGCGAGCTCGCCCTTGATCTTGCCGGCGACCTTCTTGGTGGCCTTGGTCTGCGCCGAGGAGCCGACGCGCGACACCGACAGACCGACGTTCACCGCGGGACGGATGCCCTGGAAGAACAGGTCGGTTTCGAGGAAGATCTGGCCGTCGGTGATCGAGATGACGTTGGTCGGAATGTAGGCCGACACGTCGTTGGCCTGGGTTTCGATGACCGGCAGCGCCGTCAGCGAGCCCGAGCCCTGGTCCTTGTTCAGCTTCGCCGCGCGCTCAAGCAGGCGGGAATGCAGATAGAACACGTCGCCCGGATAGGCTTCGCGGCCCGGCGGGCGGCGCAGCAGGAGCGACATCTGGCGGTAGGCGACGGCCTGCTTGGACAAATCGTCATAGATGATGACGGCGTGCATGCCGTTGTCGCGGAAGTACTCGCCCATGGTGCAGCCGGTGAACGGCGCGATGTACTGCATCGGCGCCGGATCGGACGCGGTGGCGGCGACGATGATCGAATATTCGAGCGCGCCCTGCTCTTCCAGCACCTTCACGAACTGGGCAACGGTCGAACGCTTCTGGCCGATCGCGACGTAGACGCAATACAGCTTGATATTCTCGTCCGGCTGCGCGTTGAGCGGCTTCTGGTTGAGGATGGTGTCGAGCGCGATCGCGGTCTTGCCGGTCTGACGGTCACCGATGATCAGCTCGCGCTGGCCGCGGCCGATCGGGATCAGGGCGTCGATCGCCTTGAGACCGGTCGCCATCGGCTCGTTCACCGATTTGCGCGGAATGATGCCGGGCGCCTTGACGTCGACGCGCATGCGCTTGTCGGCCTGGATCGGGCCCTTGCCGTCGATGGGATTGCCGAGCGCGTCGACGACGCGACCGAGCAGGCCCTTGCCGACCGGCGCGTCCACGATGGCGCGGGTGCGCTTGACGGTCTGACCTTCCTTGATCTCGCGGTCGGCGCCGAAAATCACGATACCGACGTTGTCGGTTTCGAGGTTCAGCGCCATGCCGCGGGTGCCGTTCTCGAACTCGACCATTTCACCGGCCTGGACGTTATCCAGACCGTAAACGCGGGCGATACCGTCGCCGACGGACAGCACCTGTCCGACTTCGGAGACTTCAGCTTCCTGGCCGAAATTCTTGATCTGGTCCTTGAGGATCGCGGAAATTTCCGCGGCGCGGATGTCCATCAGCCTGCCTCTTTCATCGCGTGCTTGATCGAATTGAGTTTGGTGCGAAGCGAACTATCGATCATCCGGCTGCCAAGCTTGACCACGAGGCCACCGATGATCGAGGGATCGACCTTCACGTTGAGCGCGACGTCCTTGCCGGTCACCGACTTCAGGGCAACCTTGAGGGCGTCGAGATTCTTGTCCGATAGCGCTTCCGCCACGGTGACGTCGGCCGTGGCCTCGCCCTTGAACCTGGCGACCAGGGCGCGATAGGCGCGAATGACGTCAGCCACCGCGAACAGGCGACGATTGGCGGTCAGCACTTTCAGGAAATTGGCCGAGATGCCGGCGATGCCCGCCTTGTCCAGCACGGCCGAGAGGGCCCTGGACTGGGCATCGGCCGCGAACACGGGGCTGCGGACGAGGCGCTTCAGATCGGCGCTTTCGTTCAGCATGCCCTCGAATTTCTCGAGATCGGCTTTGACCTCGTCGACCACTTTCTGGTCACGGGCCAGTTCAAACAAGGCCGTTGCATAACGGCCCGACACACCGGAAACGGACGTATCTTCTGCAGCCACAGACGCGCTCTTTTTGCTGTCAAACTCGCAAGGGAAAAACCGTCGCCACGAAGCGGCGCCTAGCGATCCAAGCCCTTGGAATTCAAGCGGGACTTCGATTTTCGACCCCGCACGGAAGTGCCGGGCTCGTTAAAATCGCGGCTTTGCTAACATAGCAGGCGCGCACGTGCAACATGACGCCAAATTAAAGGCAGGGCGTTCTGTCGCCAGTTCGTCGCACTGCACGGCGACGCGACGACGACCTGCCACGCCGCGGAATTGCCACAGCGCTTAAGCCAGCCCTTGAGCCGACGTCGGCCATTAGTTCCTGCCGTCAGCGCATAGCGGCCATGAACACGGATCGCTGAGGCGTGATTCCCGGCGCGCCGGTTTCACTCGCCGAATACTTACTCAATTCTAAACGCAGGAACGGATGACTTCGTTTTACAGTATTTGCAAGTAATCCAGAGGTTAATGAATCGTTAAAATGCAAGATTACGGAATATCGGCCGAACATCCCCGCCGGTAACAAGATATTACATGAAGACACAGAACGGATTTACTGCCCAATTCACGCCTCATTAGGAATCGAAACGCGGTCCCGCTCGCAAACTTACGGGGGCTCCACTTGCCACATATGTGGCAATACTAGCTTAGGGACCAATAGATGCTTTGTTTGAAGACGCTGGGCAGTGTGACCCGGCCGCGTACGGCGATCGCTTTTGTTGCCGCAACTTTCCTTATCGGTGGAACTGCCACCGAAGCTTCCGCCAAATCCCGGCATCACCATCGGTATTCCCACCATCATCACCGCCACCTGGCCCAGAACGATGCCAACACGACCTCTGATTGGCGTAACGCCAATGCGTCGATGACGCCGTCGCAGGGCACCGGACGTTCCTTCTCCGGCATGGCTTCCTTTTACGGAAACGAGTCCGGCAGCAGGACTGCCTCGGGCCAGCGCTTCAACCAGAACGCCATGACCGCGGCGCACCGTTCGCTGCCGTTCGGGACCAAGCTGCGCGTTACCCACGGTGGCTCGAGCGTCATCGTCACCATCAACGACCGTGGCCCGTTCATTCGCGGCCGTGTCCTCGACCTCTCCACGGGCGCTGCCCGGGCCATCGGCCTCACCGGCGCCGGCGTCGGCCGCGTCACCGCGGAAGTCGTCTCCTAAGACGCGCGACGCGCGAAACAAGCCCGCCGTCTTGGGGGACGGCGGGCTTTTTGTTTGCATTTTCGTAGCCCGGATGGAGCGCAGCGTAATCCGGGGGTCTTTGCGCGGATCGACATGTCCCGGATTGCGCTTCGCTTCATCCGGGCTACAGGCACAGGGCCTTATAAAAAGCTCTGCGGATCGACGTCGACTTCGAGCTTTTGATTGCCCTTCGGCTTCGGGCATACGGCAAGCCAGTTGCGCAGATAATCCGACAGGTCGAACCCGCGCGCCGATTTCACCAGGATGCGGAATCGGTAGCGGCCCTTGATGACCGCGAGCGGGGCTTCCGCCGGACCCAGCACCACCACGCGCTCGTCGCGCGGCGCGAGCGCGACGAGGTGGCGGCCAAAGCCTTCGGCGCTCGGCCGGTCGCCGGCGGAAATGATCAGGCTCGCGAGCCGCCCGAACGGCGGATAGAGCGTGCGTTCGCGCAAATCGATCTCGCTGTCGTAGAAGGCTTCGCGGTCGCAGGCGATCAGCGCCTTCATCACGGGATGATCGGGCTGGTGGGTCTGGAGATAGCCGACGCCACGGCCCTGCTCGCGCCCGGCGCGGCCGATCACCTGGTTGAGCAATTGCCAGGTGCGCTCGGAGGCGCGCGGATCGCCATTGGAGAGGCCGAGATCCGCATCGACCACGCCGACCAGATTAAGCCGCGGGAAATTGTGGCCCTTGGCGACGAGTTGAGTGCCGATGATGACGTCGACGCGGCCCTCCGCAATGTCATTCAGCTCGGAGCGCATCGTCTCGATCGAGGTGATGAGATCGCTCGACAGCACCATGGTGCGCGCTTCCGGGAACAGCGCCGCCGCTTCCTCCTGCAGCCGCTCGACACCGGGCCCGACCGCGACCAGCGATTCCTCCGCCGCGCAATGCGGACAGGTTTGCGGGCGCGGCATCGAGAAGCCGCAATGGTGACAGACGAGGCGCTGGCGGAAGCGGTGATCGACCAGCCAGGCATCGCAGATGGTGCAGGCGAAGCGATGGCCGCAGGCGCGGCACAGCGTCAACGGCGCATAGCCGCGGCGATTGAGGAACAATAGCGCCTGCTCGCGCCGCTCGATCGCGGTCCTGATCTCGGAGGCCAGCCGCGGCGAGATGAAGCGGCCGCGCGCCGGCGGCTCGCGGCGCATGTCGATGGCCTCGATATGCGGCATGTGCTGGCCGCCGAAGCGCGACGGCAGCGCGATGCGCTGATAGCGGTTCTTGCGCGCATTGACCTCGGATTCGACCGAGGGCGTCGCCGACGCCAGCACGATCGGGACCTTTGCGATATGGGCGCGCACCACCGCCATGTCGCGGGCGTGATAATGCACGCCCTCGTCCTGCTTGTAGGCCTGGTCGTGCTCTTCATCGACAACGATGAGGCCGAGATTGGCGTAGGGCAGAAACAGCGCCGAGCGCGCGCCGACCACGACCGGCGCGCTGCCTTCGGAGATCGCCGCCCAATTGCGCGCGCGGGTACGCGGCGTCAGCTCGGAATGCCATTCCAGAGGACGCACGCCGAACCGCTGCGCGAAGCGATCGAGAAACTGGCCGGTGAGCGCGATCTCCGGCATCAGGATCAGCGACTGTTTTCCGCGGCGGATCGCCTCGGCCACGGCTTCGAAGTAAACCTCGGTCTTGCCCGAGCCGGTGACACCGTCGAGCAGCGCGACGTGAAAGCTGCCGTTGGCGGCGAGCGCGCGCATCGCATCGACCCCGGCGCGCTGGAGCGGCGAAAAATCGGGCCGGCTGAAATCCGGATCGGGGGCCGGCGGCGGCGGAGGCGGCGGCATCGGCTCGACCGTGAGCGTGCCTTCGTCGACGAGACCGTCGATCACGCCGGCCGAGACGCCGGCCTCCTTGGCCGCCTCGGATTTGCCGTGCAGCAGCCGGTCCGACAGCAGCTCGATCAGGCGCTGCCGCGCCGGCGTCAGCCGCCGCGGGGGATCGCCGACCAGGCGCACGCCGGCGCGCACCCGCTCGGGGCCGAGGTTCTCACCCATCCGCAGGCACATGCGCAGCACCATGCCGCGCGGGCTCAGCGTGTAATTGGCGATCCAGTCCACGACCGCACGCAGCTCGGGCTTCAACGGCGGGATGTCGAGCTTTTCGCTGACCTCCTTGAGGCGGTTGTGCAGGCGCGGATCCGGATTGGCGTTTTCGGCCCAGACCACGGCGAGCACCTCGCGCGGGCCGAGCGGCACGCCGATAATATCGCCCGCCTTCAGCTCCATCCCGCGCGGCACCTTGTAGGAATAGGTCTGGTCGAGCGCGACCGGCACCAGCACGTCGACCATGCGGGTCGCGTTGGCGGAGACGGCGTTGCTGCGCGACGTGTGATCCATGGAGGGGGAATCGGAACCTGGGGCTTCAAGGCTAGCGCCCGGAGGCGGCCTTAGCGAACGATAAACGAGTGTGATGCGATATACTGAGTGGAATCACCACGTCCAGAGCGCATGAGCAAAGCGGCCGCCCCACAAATCGAGCTCGCCAGCGCCGATCCTGATATCGCGCAGGAGATGACGCGCTGGCTGTCGCATCTCGGCGCGGAGCGGCGGTTGTCGCCGAAGACGCTGGAAGCCTATGCCCGCGATTTGCGGCAGTGCCTGGATTTTCTCTGCGGACATTGGGGCGAGCGGGTGACGCTCAAGCGTTTCGCCGCGCTGGAGGCCACCGATGTCAGGGCCTTCATGGCGATGCGCCGCGCCGACGATATTGCCGGCCGCTCGCTGATGCGCGCGCTCGCGGGCCTGCGTTCGTTCGGCCGCTTCCTCGAGCGCGAAGGCAAGGGCAAGGTCGGCGCGCTCTCGGCGATCCGCGCGCCGAAAGTCGCAAAGAGCCTGCCAAAGCCGCTGCCGATGGCTTCCGCCAAACGTCTTGCGGACGCCGACGAGCGCGCCGGCGAGGACCGCGAGACCTGGATTTTGGCGCGTGACGCCGCGGTGATGGCTCTCCTCTACGGCTCGGGCCTGCGCATCTCCGAAGCGCTGGGGCTGACGCGCCGCGAGGTGCCGCGTCCCGGAGAAGGCGACGTGCTGATCGTCACAGGCAAAGGCAACAAGACCCGCATGGTGCCGGTGCTGCAGAACGTACTCGCGCTCGTGCAGGAGTACGTCGCGATGTGCCCGTATCCGCTGCCAGCCGAGGGCCCGATCTTCGTCGGCGCGCGCGGCGGGCCGTTGAGCCCGCGTATCATCCAGCTCGCGATGGAGCGGCTGCGCGGCGCGCTCGGCCTGCCCGACAGCGCCACGCCGCACGCGCTCCGGCATTCCTTCGCCACGCATCTGTTGTCACGCGGCGGCGATTTGCGCGCGATCCAGGAATTGCTCGGCCATGCCTCGCTCTCGACCACGCAGATCTATACCGGCATTGATGCCGAGCGTCTGCTGGAAGTCTATGCCAGCGCGCATCCGCGGCGGTGATGCTGACATGAAGCTGTCATAGCAAGCCTCCAGGCGCGCATGCCTCTTGCGCGGCGCCCGCGGTTCGGTCAATCGTGGCGAACCGAGCCAGGAGGGACTTATGAGCGCACATGAAAGCATGGAGCATGCCGAGCACGCCGAACACGCGTCCGGCTCGAACAAGAAGATCGCGCTCCTGATCGCTGTCCTGGCGCTTTTCCTGGCGATCTCCGAGACGCTCGGCAAGGGCGCCCAGACCGAATCGATCAGCAAGAACGTCGAGGCTTCCAACCTCTGGGCCTTCTTCCAGGCCAAGAGCATCCGCCGCACCATGGTGCAGAGCATGGCGGACCAGGGCAAGCTCATCCTCGGCGCGGCGAGCGACGAGGGCAACAAGGTGGCGGTGCAGAAGCAGATCGAGGACTGGCAGAAGACCGCGCAGCGCTACCGCTCCGAGCCGGAGACCGGCGAAGGCACCGAGCAGCTGGCCGAAAAGGCCAAGCACGCCGAGCATGAGCGCGACGAGGCCACTGCGAAATATCATCACTTCGAACTGGCGTCCGCCGCCTTCCAGATCGGCATCGTTCTGGCCTCAGCCACCATCATCACCGGCATGATCGCGCTCGCCTATGTCGCTGGCCTGCTGACGATCGGCGGGCTCGTCATGACCGGGCTCGGCCTGTGGTTGCCGCATCTGCTGCATTTGCATTAGCGAAAACGAGACGCGTGGTTTGACGCCGCACAAGCAGTGTCATGCCCCGGCTTGACCGGGGGCATCCAGTACGCCGCGGCTTCTCCGTATCCATTGCCGTCTCTGGAATACTGGATCGCCCGGTCAAGCCGGGCGATGACAGCGAGTGTGCGGTGAGGCTTCAGCGCGCTTCGTGCACGCTCTTGCGAAAACGCTGGATCAGGCGGAGTGTGCGGGAGGACCAGCCTTCGCCGTTGCCGGCGATCAGCTCGCGGATGCGCCGCTTGATTGGATCGACCAACTCGGCGGCCTTAGCACGCAGCTTCAGCACCAGAGCATAAAGCCGCTCGAACCAGGCCATCTCCATCAGCTTGTCGCGCGTCACGTCGAAGACGAAGGCGGTGACGCCGACGCCGAGCAGCTTTGCGAACACGATGGTGAAGACCGCGCTGGTCCAGTATTCGTGCGTGAGCAGCCACAGGCCGACCAGCTTGAGCGGAAACAGCGGAACGATCGGCACCGCGAACACGATCAGGGTCATCGCCGGCGACAGCGCATCGACGCGGTCCGACAGCCATTGCTTGAACCGGGCGAGCGGGACGATTGCGACAACCCGCGCGACGATCGGTTCGAGATGGTCCCACAGCCAGGCTTCGATCAGGAAGATGATCGCAAGCAGGACCCAGAGCGGTTGAAGCAGGCGGCGTAGCATGTGTTTCCCGCCCGATTCGGCGCTGGGCGCGACCTACATATGGATGGCCCGCTTGCCGACTGCAAGCGCGGCTTCCTTGATGGCCTCCGAGCGCGTCGGGTGGGCGTGGCAGGTGCGCGCGAGATCCTCCGCACTGCCGCCGAATTCCATGAGAACGCACGCCTCATGGATCATTTCGCCGGCTTCACGACCGATAATGTGCACGCCGAGCACGCGATCGGTCTTCGCATCTGCGAGAATCTTCACAAAGCCGTCAGTGGTCTGATTGACCTTGGAGCGGCCGTTGGCGGTAAAGGGAAACTTTCCGACCGTATAAGCCACACCGGCCTGCTTCAGCTCTTCCTCGGTCTTGCCGACGGAGGATACTTCCGGCGTGGTATACACGACGCCTGGGATAACATCGTAGTTCACGTGGCCGGCCTGCCCTGCGATGATCTCGGCAACCGCGACGCCCTCGTCCTCGGCCTTGTGCGCGAGCATCGGGCCCGCGACGACGTCGCCGATGGCATAGACGCCCTTCACGCTGGTGGCGAAGTGCGGATCGATCTGCACGCGGCCGCGATTGTCGAGCGCAACGCCGGCTTCCTTCAGGCCCAGCCCATCCGTGTACGGCACACGGCCGATACAGACGAGAACGACGTCGGCTTCCAGCGTCTCGGCAGCGCCGCCGGCGGCGGGCTCGACCGTCGCCTTCAGCGTCTTGCCGGAGGTGTCCACGCCCGTGACCTTGGCACCCAGCTTGAAGGCAAAGCCCTGCTTCTCCAGGATGCGCTGGAATTGCTTGGCAATCTCGCCGTCCATGCCGGGCAGGATGCGGTCGAGGAATTCGACGACGACCACTTCGGCACCGAGACGGTGCCAGACCGAGCCGAGCTCGAGGCCGATCACGCCGGCGCCGACGATCAGCAGCTTGCCGGGCACCTTGTCCAGCGACAACGCGCCGGTCGACGACACGATGCGGGTCTCGTCGATCTCGATGCCCTTGAGCCGCGCGATGTCCGAGCCGGTGGCGATCACGATGCTCTTCGTTTCGATGACTTGCGACTTGCCGTCGGCGGAGACTTCGACCTTGCCGGTGCCGAGAATCTTGCCGGCGCCCTTGAGCACGTCGATCTTGTTCTTCTTCATCAGGAATTCGACGCCCTTGACGTTGCCGTCGATGCCCTGCTGCTTGAAATTCATCATCGCAGGCAGATCGAGCTTCGGCGCGGAGACGCTGACGCCCATCTTGGCGAAGGAATGCCCGGCTTCCTCGAACATTTCGGAAGCGTGCAGCAACGCCTTCGACGGCATGCAGCCGACATTGAGGCAGGTGCCGCCGAGCGTGGCGTTCTTTTCGACCACGGCGACTTTCATGCCGAGCTGCGCTGCACGCACCGCGCAGACATAACCGCCCGGTCCGGTGCCGATGACGACGAGATCGTATGCCATGAGAGAAAGTCCCGTAAGTTTAGCGTTGAGTGATGTGTCAGCGTCCGCGCGGCGCGTCAGCGTCCGCCGGACACATCGAGAATGGCTGAGGTAACGTAGGAGGCATCGTCCGACATCAGCCAGACGATGGCATTGGCGACTTCATCGGCAGTACCGACGCGCTTCATCGGCACCATATGGGCCAGACGGTGGTGCCGATCGGGCTCGCCGCCGGAGGCGTGGATTTCGGTATCGATCAGGCCGGGGCGGATGCCCGCGACGCGAATGCCTTCGCCGGCAACCTCATAGCCGAGGCCGATGGTGAACGAATCGATCGCGCCCTTGGACGCGGCATAGTCGACATAGGTGTTCGGCGCCCCGAGCTTGGCGGCAACCGACGACAGATTGACGATGACGCCGCCCTGGCCGCCGTGCCTGGTCGACATCCGCTTCACCGCTTCGCGCGCGCAGAGGATGGAGCCGGTGACGTTGACCGCCATCACGCGCTGGATGCGCTCGGCCGACATCTCATCGACGCGCACGCCGCTGGTCCCGACAATACCGCCATTGTTGACGAGTGCGCCGAGCGTGCCGAACGCGTCCGCGGCCTTGAACAGCGCCAGGATGTCGCTTTCCTCGGCGACGTCGCATTTCACCGCGATGGCCTTGCCGTTGCTGGCCGCGATCTCGGCGACCACCTCGTCGGCGGCCTTGTTGTTGCTGGCATAGCCGACCACGACACGGAAGCCGCGCGCGGCCGCAGCAATCGCAGTCGCGCGGCCAATGCCGCGGCTGCCGCCGGTGATGACAACGACTTTATCCGTCACGCGCGCCTCCATGGTTCGACACGCGCCGTCGCGCAAGGCGACGGCGCTCGCAGAGCATCAGCGATCAGAGATCGAGCACCAGGCGCGCCGGATCTTCCAGGCTCTCCTTGACGCGAACAAGGAAGGTCACGGCTTCCTTGCCGTCGATGACGCGGTGATCGTAGGACAGCGCCAGATACATCATCGGGCGGACCTCGATCTTGCCGCCGACGACCATCGGCCGCTCCTGGATCTTGTGCATGCCGAGGATGCCGGACTGCGGCGCGTTCAGGATCGGGGTCGACATCAGCGAGCCGTAGATGCCGCCATTGGTGATGGTGAAGGTGCCGCCCTGCATCTCGTCGATCTTGAGCTGGCCGTCACGGGCGCGGCGGCCGAAATCGGCGATGCCCTTCTCGATGTCCGCGATCGACTTGTTGTCGCAGTCGCGCACCACGGGCACGACGAGGCCCTTGTCGGTGCCGACGGCGACGCCGATGTGATAGTAGTTCTTGTAGATCAGGTCGGTGCCGTCGATCTCCGCGTTGACGGCCGGGATGTCCTTCAGCCCCTGCACGACGGCCTTGGTGAAGAAGCCCATGAAGCCGAGCTTGCTGCCGTGCTTCTTCTCGAACGCATCCTTGTAGTGGGCGCGCAACGCCATGACGTTGGTCATGTCGACCTCGTTGAAGGTCGTGAGCATCGCGGCGGTGTTCTGCACGTCCTTGAGGCGGCGCGCGATGGTCTGGCGCAGCCGGGTCATCTTGACGCGCTCTTCGCGGGCAGCGTCATCGGCCGGCGACGGCGCGCGGACCTGGACCGCTGCGGCCGGCTGGTTGACCGGGGTCGGCGCCGAAGCCGCACGTTCGATCGCAGCGAGCATGTCGCCCTTGGTGACGCGGCCGTCCTTGCCGGAGCCGGGAACCGTCGAGGCGTCAATGCCGGTCTCGGCCGAGAGCTTGCGCACGGAGGGAGCGAGCGGCGCATCGGCCGGCGGCGCCTTCGCCGCGGCGGGAGCAGCCGCAGCGGCGGCAGCAGGAGCGGCAGCCGCGGGCTTTGCGGGCGCAGCGGGCGCCGGCTTGGCAGCGCCGGCGGCACCTTCAGTAATCTGGCCAAGCAGCGCGCCGACCGCGACGGTGGCACCATCGGCGGCGATGATCTCGCTCAGCGTGCCGGCGGAGGGCGCCGGGACTTCGATGGTGACCTTGTCGGTCTCAAGCTCCACCAAGGGCTCGTCGACGGCGACGGGATCGCCGGCCTTCTTGAACCAGCGGCCGATGGTGGCCTCGGTGACGGATTCGCCGAGGGTCGGCACACGAATTTCAGTCATGGTCTTTTCCTTAAGGAGATCGCCAATGCGGTCATGAATTTCACAGGTGTCATGCCCCGCGAAGGCGGGGCATCCAGTACTCCGCGGCGTTCGTGGTCATCACGGCCGTCACGGCGTACTGGATCGCCCGCCCCAGTGCGCAATTGCGCACAAGGCGGGCGATGACAGCGTCCTAAAAAACGTCTCAGCTCAATGCTTCGTCCAGGAACGCCTTCAACTGCGCCTGATGCTTCGACATCAGACCCGTGGCGGTCGCGGCGGAGGCGGCGCGACCGACATAACGCGGACGCCGGCTCACACCGTTCACCTGGTTCAGCACCCATTCCAGATAGGGCTCGATGAAGTGCCAGGCACCCATGTTGCGCGGCTCTTCCTGGCACCACACCACTTCGGCCTTCTTGAAGCGCGACAGCTCGGCCACCAGCGCCTTGAGCGGCACCGGATAGAGCTGCTCGACGCGCATCAGGTAGATGTCGTCCATCCCGCGCTTCTCGCGCTCCTCGTAGAGGTCGTAATAGACCTTGCCCGAGCAGAGCACGATGCGGCGGATCTTCTCGTCGGGAACGAGCTTGATCGCTTCGCTCGGCAGCATCTGGGCGTCATCATAGAGGATGCGGTGGAAGGTGGTTCCCTTCGCGAGCTCCTCGAGACGCGACACCGCCCGCTTGTGACGCAGCAGCGACTTCGGCGTCATCACGATCAGCGGCTTGCGGATCTCGCGATGGAGCTGGCGGCGCAACACGTGGAAATAGTTCGCCGGCGTGGTCGGATAGACCACCTGCATGTTGTCTTCCGCGCACATCTGGAGATAACGCTCCAGACGCGCCGAGGAATGTTCCGGTCCCTGGCCTTCATAGCCGTGCGGCAGAAGGCAGACGAGGCCGGACATGCGCAGCCATTTGCGCTCACCCGAGGAGATGAACTGGTCAAACACGACCTGCGCGCCGTTGGCGAAGTCGCCGAACTGCGCTTCCCACAGGGTCAACGTGTTCGGCTCGGCGAGCGAATAGCCGTATTCGAAGCCGAGCACGGCTTCTTCAGACAGCAGCGAGTTGATGACCTCGTAATGGCCCTGCTCGTGACCGAGATGGTTGAACGGCGTGTAGCGGCTCTCGTCTTCCTGGTCGATCAGGACCGAGTGGCGCTGCGAGAAGGTGCCGCGCTCCGAATCCTGTCCGGACAGGCGGACATGGTGGTTCTCGTTGAGCAGCGTGCAGAACGCCAGCGCCTCGCCGGTCGCCCAGTCGATGCCCGTGCCGCCGTCGATCGCCTTGGCGCGGTTTTCGAGGAAGCGCTGGATGGTGCGGTGGACGCGGAAACCATCCGGCACCTTGGTGATCTTGCGGCCGATGTCCTTCAGGGCGGCGATGTCGACGCCGGTAACGCCACGCCGCGCATCTTCTTCCTGATCGGCGATCTTGAAGCCGGCCCATTTGCCGTCGAGCCAGTCGGCCTTGTTGGGCTTGTAGCCGGAGCCGGCCTCGAGCTCGGCATCGAGCCGCGCGCGCCAGTCCGCCTTGGCCTTCTCGACCTCGCCCTCGGTCAGCACGCCTTCGCTGATGAGGCGGCGGGCGTAGAGCTCGAGCGTCGATGGATGGGCCGCGATCTTCTTGTACATCACCGGCTGGGTGAAAGCCGGCTCGTCGCCCTCGTTATGGCCATGCCTGCGGTAGCAGAACATGTCGATGACGACGGGCTTGTGGAATTTCTGCCGGAACTCGGTCGCGACCTTGGCCGCGAACACGACGGCTTCCGGATCGTCGCCGTTGACGTGGAAGATCGGCGCGTCGATCATCTTCGCCACGTCGGACGGGTAAGGCGACGAACGGGAATAACGCGGATAGGTGGTGAAGCCGATCTGGTTGTTGACGATGAAGTGGACGGAGCCGCCGGTGCGGTAGCCCTTCAGGTCCGACAGGCCGAAACATTCGGCCACCACGCCCTGGCCGGCAAATGCTGCGTCGCCATGCATCAGCAGCGGCATCACCGAGATGCGCATATCCGGCGGATCGCCGTGCTGGTCCTGCTTGGCGCGGACTTTTCCGAGCACCACGGGATCGACGATCTCGAGATGCGAGGGGTTGGCGGTCAGCGACAGATGGATGCGGTTGCCGTCGAACTCGCGATCCGAGGACGCGCCGAGGTGATATTTGACGTCGCCCGAGCCTTCGACCGCATCAGGATTGGCCGAACCGCCCTTGAACTCGTGGAACAGCGCGCGATGCGGCTTGCCCATCACCTGGGTCAGTACGTTGAGGCGGCCGCGATGCGGCATGCCCAGCACGACCTCCTTCACGCCGAGATTGCCGCCGCGCTTGATGATCTGCTCGAGCGCGGGGATCAGCGATTCAGCACCGTCCAGGCCGAAGCGCTTGGTGCCGGTGAACTTGGTGTCGCAGAATTTCTCGAAGCCTTCGGCTTCGACCAGCTTCATCAGGATGGCGCGGCGGCCTTCGCGGGTGAACGAGATTTCCTTGTCAGGCCCCTCGATGCGCTCCTGGATCCACGCCTTCTGGGCCGCGTTGGTGATGTGCATGAACTCGACGCCGAGCGTCTGGCAGTAGGTACGCTCGCAGATCGCGGTGATTTCGCGCAAGCTGGCGTATTCGAGACCGAGCACATGGTCGAGGAAGATCTTGCGGTCGAAATCGGCTTCACTGAAGCCGTAGGTCCGCGGGTCGAGCTCTTCGCGATTGCGCTGGGCTTCGATGCCGAGCGGATCGAGTTTGGCGTGGAAGTGCCCGCGCATGCGGTAGGACCGGATCAGCATCAGCGCGCGGACCGAGTCGCGGGTGGCCTGGAGCAGGTCTGCGGAGGAGAGGCCGCCGGCCTTGTCCCCGCCCTTGGCCTGCGCCATGGCGGCAATCTTGGCTCCGACCGTCTTCTCGACTTCGGCCCAATTGCCGTCGAGCGCGGAGGTCAGATCGTCCTGCGGGGTCAGCGGCCAGTTGGCGCGCTCCCAGGACGGGCCCTGGGCGTTCTTGCTGATGTCCCCCGGCTGGTCGTTGAGGCTCTTGAAGAAGTCCTGCCACTCGGCATCAATCGAGGACGGGTCCTTCTCGTAGCGGGCGTAGATTTCGTCGATGTAGGTGGCGTTGGTGCCCTGCAAAAAGGAGGAGAGGGCAAAGGCTGCGTTCGCGTCTTGGCGAGACATACTTGAGTTCCTGGCGATTTCGGTTCGCGCATAACAAACGGCGCTGGCGCTGGGCTCCCCGGCAGAGGACCAGCGCGACAGGCACCATTTACCCTATTTGCTGCGAAACTTCGCCCGGAAAATTACGAAGGTGTGAATCAGGCCTTCAATTTTTCGGCAAGCGTGTGGCCAAGGCGAGCGGGAGACGGAGATACTGTAATTCCTGCCGATTTCATCGCGTCGGTCTTGGAACCGGCGTCACCCTTGCCGCCCGAAATGATCGCACCGGCATGGCCCATGCGGCGGCCGGGAGGGGCCGTGACACCGGCGATGAACCCGACCATCGGCTTCTTGCGGCCGCGCTTGGCTTCGTCCTTGAGGAACTGGGCGGCGTCCTCCTCGGCGGAACCGCCGATCTCGCCGATCATGATGATCGACTCGGTCTGGGGGTCGCCGAGCAGCATTTCCAGCACGTCGATGAACTCGGTTCCCTTGACCGGATCGCCGCCGATGCCGACCGCGGTGGTCTGGCCGAGGCCTTCCTGGGTGGTCTGGAACACGGCTTCGTAGGTCAGGGTGCCGGAGCGGGAAACGATGCCGACGCTGCCGGTCTTGAAGATGTTGGCCGGCATGATGCCGATCTTGCACTCGCCCGCAGTCATGACACCCGGGCAGTTCGGCCCGATCAGGCGCGACTTGGAGCCGGCCAGCGAGCGCTTCACCCGGACCATGTCGATGACCGGGATACCTTCGGTGATGCAGACGATCAGCGGGATCTCGGCGTCGATGGCTTCGCAGATCGCATCGGCCGCGCCCGGCGGCGGCACGTAGATCACCGACGCATCCGCGCCGGTCTTCTCACGCGCCTCGCGCACGGTGTCGAACACCGGCAGGCCCAGATGCGTCGCGCCGCCTTTGCCGGGCGAAGTGCCGCCGACCATCTTGGTGCCATAGGCAATCGCGGCCTCCGAATGGAAGGTGCCGTTCTTGCCGGTAAAGCCCTGGCAGATGACCTTGGTGTTCTTGTCGATCAGGATGGACATGAGGTCTGCTTTCGCGAAACTAACGAGTGAGAGGTCAGTGGATGCGGCGGTAGACGCCGGTGAGCACGTCGGCCCAGCCTTCCGCGTCCGGCGAGAACTGGATCTTCAACGAATAGGAATCGTCGTCGATGATTTCATAGACGTGGCGCGCATTGCCGCGGAGCGAGCCGCGCACCAGCGTCAGGGTCTTGCCGACCCACCCGCCGGAGGCGGGCGAGGGCGGCGTGTAGCCGAGCGAGTCGTACCAGAACAATTTGTAGGTCCGGTCTTCGCGGTCGAAGGTGAAGATGCCGTGGGTGGCGAAGCTCTGCTTGCCGTCGCGGGTCTGGACCGAGTCCTGGATCAGATAGAAGCCATTGAGATCCATGTGGGCCACGACGCGAGAAGTCGCCGTTCCCCCGTCCGTCCAGCGCGACGGAAAGACCACCTCTTCGCCATTCCATTCACCGGCGAACGCGGCAAGACGCGCGTGCTCCGGCAGCGGAGATGATGCAGCGAGATGGTCCTGGGTCATGGCCTCAGCCTCCCTTGACGGCCTTCACAATCTTCTGCGCGGCGTCGTCGAGATTGTCGGCCGGCACCACGTTCAGGCCGGATTCACGGATGATCTTCTTGCCCAGCTCGACATTGGTGCCTTCGAGGCGAACCACCAGCGGCACGCTGAGGCCGACTTCACGAACCGCAGCCGTCACGCCCTCGGCGATCACGTCGCACTTCATGATGCCGCCGAAGATGTTGACCAGGATGCCCTTCACGTTGGGATCCGCGGTGATGATCTTGAAGGCGGCCGCCACCTTTTCCTTGCTGGCGCTGCCGCCGACGTCGAGGAAGTTCGCCGGCGCCATGCCGTAGAGCTTGATGATGTCCATCGTCGCCATCGCGAGGCCGGCGCCGTTGACCATGCAGCCGATATTGCCGTCGAGGGTGACGTAGTTGAGGTCGTATTTCGAGGCCTCGATTTCCTTGGCGTCTTCCTCGGTCTCGTCGCGCAGCGCGAGCACCTCGGGGTGACGGAACAGGGCGTTGTCGTCGAACGACACCTTGGCGTCGAGGACGCGGAGCTGGCCCTGCTTGGTCACGACCAGCGGGTTGATCTCCAGCATCGACATGTCCTTGGCGACGAACGCCGCATAGAGCTGCGCGGTGAGCTTCTCGGCCTGCTTGGCGAGATCGCCGGAGAGTTTCAGCGCGTTGGCGACGGTGCGGCCGTGATGGCCCATGATGCCGGTTGCGGGATCGATCGAGAAGGTCACGATCTTCTCAGGCGTGTTGTGCGCGACGTCCTCGATGTTGACGCCGCCCTCGGTCGACACCACGAAGGAGACGCGGGAGGTCTCGCGGTCGACCAGGATCGAGAGGTAGAATTCCTTGTCGATGTCGGAGCCGTCCTCGATGTAAAGGCGGTTGACCTGCTTGCCGGCGGGTCCGGTCTGGATGGTGACGAGCGTTGCGCCGAGCATCTGCTTGGCGAATTCGGAAACTTCCGCGGCCGACTTGGCGATGCGGACGCCGCCCTTGTCGCCGGCGGATGCTTCCTTGAACTTGCCCTTGCCGCGGCCGCCGGCGTGGATCTGGCTCTTCACGACCCAGACCGGGCCCGGGAGAGCCTTTGCCGCCGCGTCCGCATCGGCCGCCTTCAGGACCGGAACGCCCTTCGAGATCGCGACACCGAACTCGTTCAGCAGCGCTTTGGCCTGATATTCATGGATATTCATTTAGTCGCTCCCTGAACCCGCGGGCGGTGACCTCGTAGGCCCACCTCAGTCTTGTGGCTGGCATACCATATACCACAGGAACTGCAACCCGGATTCTCTGACATCGATCTCTGGACTGCCGATCCGGAACCCGCCAGCCCTCAACAAGAGTTGCAGCGGGGGCCCGGAAGTGAAACCGCCGAAGACCGGGTTTTCGATCTTCGGCGGGGATTGTTGGGTTTAGCGGCCCAGAAGGTCGGGTGCGATCTTCTTGCAGGCGTCAACCAGACCCTGCACCGCGCCGACTGACTTGTCGAAGGCTTCGCGGTCCTTGCCGACGAGCTCGATCTCGACGACGCGCTCGACGCCCTTGGAGCCGATCACGACGGGCACGCCGACATACATGTCCTTCACGCCGTATTCGCCGTTCAGGTAGGCGGCCGAGGCCAGCACGCGCTTCTTGTCACGCAGATAGCTCTCGGCCATCGCGATCGCGGAAGCCGCCGGCGCGTAGAAGGCCGAGCCGGTCTTGAGCAGATTGACGATCTCGGCGCCGCCGTTGCGGGTGCGGTCGACGATCTCGTCGAGGCGCGCCTGCGAGGTCCAGCCCATCTTGACGAGATCGGGCAGCGGAATGCCGGCGACGGTGGAGTATTTTACCAGCGGCACCATCGTGTCGCCATGGCCGCCCAGCACGAAGGCGGTGACGTCTTCGACCGAAACGTTGAACTCGTCGGCCAGGAAGTAGCGGAAGCGCGACGAATCCAGCACGCCGGCCATGCCGACGACCTTCTTGTGCGGCAGGCCGCTAGCCTTCTGCAGCGCCCAGACCATCGCGTCGAGCGGGTTGGTGATGCAGATGACGAAAGCGTCGGGGGCGTACTTCTTGATGCCGGCGCCGACCTGCTCCATGACCTTGAGGTTGATGGAGAGGAGGTCGTCGCGGCTCATGCCGGGCTTGCGGGGCACGCCGGCGGTGACGATGCAGACCTTTGCATTGTCCAGCGCCTCGTAGGAGTTCGCGCCGATATAGTGCGCGTCAAAGCCATCGACCGGCGAGGACTGTGCGATGTCGAGCGCCTTGCCCTGCGGCACGCCCTCGGCGATGTCGAACATCACCACGTCGCCCAGCTCTTTCAGGCCGATGAGATGAGCCAGCGTTCCGCCGATCTGACCGGAGCCAATCAAAGCAATCTTGTCGCGCGCCATGTGAACCTGTCCTTTAGACACGTAAGGAGGGGAAAACTGAGACGGGTGGTTATCCCTTTCGCCTCCCCCGTTCAAGTCGGTGGATGCCCAATTGTCGGGCTCGCCGCGAAAGCAGCCAGAATACCCCCCGAACCGTCAGCCTATCCCAACGGTCATTCCGGGGCGCGACGAAGTCGCGAGCCCGGAATCCATAACGACGATCGGGAGTATGGATTCCGGGCTCGTCGCTTGGCGACGCCCCGGAATGACGGCCGCATAGGACTTAAGTCTCCACCAGCCCCTTGGTCGAGCCGCTGGCGGTGGAATCCTTGCGGCCGTGGGGCAGCGCCAGATAGGATTCCGAGCTCATTTCGATCAGGCGCGACGCGGTGCGCTTGAACTCGTTGGCCTCGTTGCCCTCGTTGGCAAGATAGAGCGAGATCGGGTTGGCATCGGCCGAGGCCATCAGCTTCACGGCATTGTCATAGAGCGTGTCGATCAGCGTGATGAAACGCTTGGCGGCGTTGCGCTGAGAGATGTCCATCACTGGAATGTGGTCGACCAGGATGGTGTGATAATCGTGCGCCAGCCTGAGATAGTCGGATGCCCCGAGCGGCTTCTCGCAGAGATCGGCGAACGCGAAGCGCGCCACGCCGTGGGCCGAGCACGGCACGTGCAGGATGCGGCCCTTGATCGAAATATCGCGCGACTTGCATTTGGCGCTGCCTGACATCTTCGACCAGGCGCGGTCGAGCGCGGTGTCCGCCTCGGTGTCTGCCGGTGTCAGCCACATCGGCACGCCCTGAAGCTTTTCCAGCCGGAAGTCGGTGCGCGCGTCGAGCCGCAGCACGTCCATGTGGTCGGTGATCTGCCTGATGAAGGGCAGGAACAGCGAACGATTCAGACCGCCCTTGTAGAGGTCGTCAGGCGCGACGTTGGAGGTCGCCACCACCACGGTGCCGAGCTCCAGCAGCTTTGCGAACAGGCGGCCGAGGATCATCGCGTCCGCGATGTCGGTGACGTGGAATTCGTCGAAACAGAGCAGCCAACTCTCCTCGAAGATCGCATGCGCGGTCAGCGCGATGACGTCGCCGTCGGCGATCTCGCCGCGCGCGATGCCCTGGCGATAATCGTAGATGCGCTCGTGCACATCGGCCATGAATTCGTGGAAATGCGCGCGCCGCTTGTGCTCGACGGTCGAGTGCTGGAAGAACAGATCCATCAGCATGGTCTTGCCGCGGCCGACCTCGCCATGGACGTAGAGCCCGTGCGGCGCCTCGTCCTTGTCGCTGCTGAACAGGCGGCTGAGCAGGCCCTGCTTGCGCGCCGGCTTGTAATCGGCGAGCCGCTGGTCGAGCGCCGCATAGGCGTCGGCGATTTCAGCCTGGGCAGCGTCGGGCTCGATCGCGCCGGACGCGATCTGGGCCTGATAGGCCTCGCGGAATGAGGAACTGGGGGTCGAGAGCATGCTCTTTACCGCCAGAGATGAGCGGAAATTGCAACTCCGTATTGGCGCAAGGGGCGTATGCGCTTACCCTCATACATGTGGGTGTGGGCGGATGATTGAGATATCAGTAAAGTAAAGCGGCTACTTTGTGGCTCCTGACATGGCTCTTAATATCGAAGACCCCGAGACCGAGCATCTCGCATGCAGGCTGGCGCAACTCACCGGCGAGACCGTTGTGGTCGCGACGAAGCGAGCTAGCGAGGAGCGGCTTAGCCGTATCGACAATCAGCACCGCAAGACTGCTCTATTGGACGATATGGCTGCGATCCGCCAACGCTGGAGCGTACTGCCGGTGATAGCCGACCAGACGGCAGACGAAATCGTTGCCTATGACAAACACGGATTGCCACTCTGAGCGCGATAGACGCTACCGGTCGACGCGCCAGGGCCTCGGCTTGTTAGCCAAGCTCACTCACACAGCTCGTACGCGTCCTCGACCACATACGGTCCGCCGCCGGTGGAGGCGCGGGACGAGAACAGCACGAAACGTTCGGCCGTGAACGCCTTGCTGGGAAAATAGCCGCGCAGCGAGAGATAATCGGCGACGTCACGGTCGGTGGCGTCGTGGAGCCGGGCCAGCGTGACATGCGGGATGAACTTGCGACCCTCAGGATCGAGGCCGATCCGCTGCATCAGGCGCTCGAGCTCGGCTTGCAATTCCATCAGCGGCTTGCTCGGCACGATGGTGGCGACCACCGCGCGCGGCTTGCGTCCGCCGAAACTCTGCAAGCCCTGCACCTTCACCTCGAACGGCTTGCGGTCAACGCGAAACAGCATCGAGGCGATTTCGTTGGCGGACATGCCGTCGATATTGCCGATGAAGCGCAGTGTGACGTGGTAATTTTCGGGATCGATCCAGCGGGCGCCGGGAAGGCCGCCCCGCAAATTGGAAAGCGACTGGCCAATCTCGGCCGGAATTTCCAGACCAGTGAACAAACGCGGCATCGTTTCGCACTCCCGATGCTTGGGCATGATCCAGGGAAAGATCATATCCAAATTTTAGAGCCGGCGACGAATCACCGGTACCTCAATTCCTATCGCAGTTGTGTGACTCTGCGAAGCATCGCGCGCCTTACTCCGGTAAAACCCTGGGAATTACGGTTAGCGTTGCCTGCTTTTCAACGCCGTTGCTCAGCTATGGTGCCAAGGAATGCCTCAACCGTGGGCAAGATATTCCTGACGATGATGTCGACGCCGGGCGCGGTCGGATGAATGCCGTCGGCCTGGTTGAGCTTGGCATCGGCCGCGACACCGTCGAGAAAAAACGGATAGAGCGGCACGCCGTATTTTTTCGCCAAATCCGGATAAATCGAATTGAAGCGCGCGGCATAGTCCGCGCCGTAGTTCGGCGGCGCCAGCATGCCGCACAGCATCACCGCGATCTTGCGCGCCTTGAGACGCTGGACGATCTCGGTGAGCGCAGCGCGCGTCAAATCGGGATCGATGCCGCGCAGCGCATCGTTGGCGCCGAGCTCGATGATCACACCGTCGGTTCCGTCAGGGACCGACCAGTCGAGCCGGTCACGGCCCCCCGAGGAGGTGTCGCCGGACACCCCGGCATTGCTCATGCCGACCTCTATCCCTTTGTCTTGTAAAGATTTTTGAAGTTTTGCGGGGAACGCCTCCTGGGCCGGGAGGCCGAGGCCGGCACTCAGGGAATCGCCGAGAACCACCAGCCTGATCGGCTTCGCCGCTTCGGCCCATGCCGGAGCCCACGCCGGATTTGCCACCGTCATCAAACCGAGCATCAACACGGCTATGTGCATGAACAATCCGTAACGCCTCTCGACCGCGCGTGCGGAGTTGCCATATGACCGGACCATGGACACTCGCATCTCTTCCTCTTCGCTCGCCGACAGTTCGGCGGACACCATCGCCATCTCCAACGTCAATCTGTCATTGGGTACGGGCGCGGCACGCGTTCACATTCTCAAGGATATCAGCTTGCGCGTCGGCCGGAGCGAAACGATCGGCCTGATCGGCCCGTCAGGCTCGGGCAAATCCACGCTGCTGATGGTGATGGCGGGGCTGGAGCGTCCTGATAGCGGAGAGGTGGTGGTCAGCGGCACGCCTTTCAATGCCCTCGACGAGGACGCGCTGGCCCGCTTCCGCGGCCGCCAGGTCGGCATCGTCTTCCAGTCCTTCCATTTGATCCCGACCATGACCGCGCTGGAGAACGTCGCGGTGCCGCTCGAGCTTGCAGGCAATCCCGACGCCGCCAGGCGCGCGGCGGAGGAGCTGCAATCGGTCGGCCTTGGCGACCGTCTGCACCATTATCCGACGCAGCTCTCCGGCGGCGAGCAGCAGCGCGTCGCGCTGGCCCGCGCGCTGGCACCCGATCCCGCGATCCTCGTTGCCGACGAGCCGACCGGCAATCTCGACGAAGCCACCGGACAACAGATCGTCGACCTGCTGTTCAGCAAGCATGCCGAGCGCGGCATGACGCTGGTGCTGGTCACGCACGATTCCTCGCTCGCGCATCGCTGCGATCGCGTGATCCGCCTGCGCTCCGGGCGCATCGACACGCAGTCGGCGCCGGCATGAGCATTGCTGCCGAACCGTTCGCGAAGCCCAACGGCGTCGCGCTGTCGCTGCGCTACGCGCTGCGCGAATTGCGCGGCGGCCTGCGCGGCTTCTACGTCTTCATTGCCTGCATCGCGCTCGGCGTGATGGCCATCGCCGGTGTCGGCTCGGTGTCGGCGAGCCTGAGCGACGGCCTCGCCCGCGAGGGCCGTACGCTGCTCGGCGGCGACGTATCGTTCGTCTTGTTTCAGCGCGAGGCGAAGCCGGAGGAAGTCGCCTTCCTGCGTTCGCGCGGCACCGTCTCGAGCGCCGCCACTCTGCGCGGAATGGCGCGCTCGGCCGAGGGCAAGCTGGCGCTGGTCGAGATGAAGGCGGTCGACGGCACCTATCCGATGCTGGGCCAGTTGACGCTGGCGCCACCGCTGCCGATGTCCGACCTGCTCGCGGAGCGCGACGGCGCGTTCGGCGCAGCCGCCGATCCGACGCTGCTGACGCGGCTATCGCTCAAGACCGGCGATCGCGTCACCGTCGGGGCTGCGACGTTCCAGATCCGCAGCGCCGTCGAAGCCGAGCCCGACAAGCTCGCCGGCGGCATCGGCTTCGGCCCGCGCTTCCTGATCAGCGAAGCGGGCCTGCGCGCCACCGGGCTGGTCCAGCCCGGCAGCCTGGTGCGCTGGGTCTACCGGGTGAAGCTGCCGGAGATCGCCAATAGCGAGCGCGCCACCGACGCCTTCATTGCGGATTCGCGCAACGCCGCGCCGCAGGCCGGCTGGGAGGTCCGCAGCCGCTCCAATGCCTCGCCGCAGCTCGAGCGCAACATCAACCGCTTCACGCAGTTCCTGACGCTGGTCGGCCTCGCCGCGCTGCTGGTCGGCGGTGTCGGCGTCGCCAATGCCGTCAAGGCCCATATCGACCACAAGCTCGAGGTGATCGCGGCCTTCAAGGCGGTCGGCGCCACCGGGCGCGACGTGTTCGGCATCTATCTCGCCCAGGTTCTCCTGCTCGCCGCGATTGGGTCGCTGATCGGGCTCGCGCTCGGCGCCGCCATGCCCTTCGCGATCGTCGGCCTGTTCGGCAAGCTGCTGCCGCTGCCGGTGGTGCCGGCGGTGCATGCCGACGAGCTTGCGCTGTCGTTCGTCTACGGGCTGCTCACCGCGCTTGCCTTCGGCCTGTGGCCGCTCGGGCGGGTACACGACGTGCCGGTGGCCGCGCTGTTCCGCGACACCATCAGCTCCGAATGGCACCGGCCACGCTGGAGCTATCTCGTCTTCATGGCCGTCGTGATCGCGCTGCTCATCGCGGTCGTGATCGGGCTCTCCTTCGACAAGCGCATCGCCGCGGTGTTCGTGGCCTCCTCCGTGGTCGTGTTCGCGCTGCTGCGCGGCATTGCCGCCCTGCTGATGACGATCGCACGGCGACTGCCGCGCACGCGGTGGCCGATGCTGCGACTTGCGATTGCCAACATTCACCGGCCGGGCGCGCTGACGCCCTCGGTCGTGCTCTCGCTCGGGCTCGGACTCGCCGTGCTCGTCACCATCACCCAGATCGACGGCAATCTGCGCCGGCAGTTCCTGGCGGCGCTGCCCGAGCACGCGCCATCGTTCTTCTTCATCGACATTCCGAGCACGCAGGCCGAGCAGTTCGACTCCTATCTGCGCCAGCTCGCCCCTGGCGCGAAGGTCGATGACGTGCCGATGCTGCGCGGGCGGATCGTCGGAGCCCGTGGCGTCCGCGCCGAGGAGCTCAAGCCCAGCACCGATTCCGAGTGGGTGCTGCAGAGCGACCGTGGCCTGACCTATACCGCCGATCTGCCGAAGGGCTCCAAGGTGGTCGAGGGCGCGTGGTGGAGCGCCGATTATTCCGGCCCGCCGCTGGTTTCGATGGAGAAGAAGATCGCGGACGGACTCGGCCTCAAGCTCGGCGACGAGGTCGTGGTCAATATCCTCGGCCGCGACATCCCCGCCAAGATCAGCAATCTGCGCACCATCGACTGGCAGGGCCTCGGCATCAATTTCGTCCTGGTGTTCTCGCCGAACGCCTTCAAGGGCGCCCCGCACACCCACATCGCGACGCTGACGGAAGCCGGAGGCGATGCGGCCGGCGACGGCAAGATCATCAAGGAGGTCGCTGACGCCTATCCGATGGTGACGAGCGTGCGCGTGCGCGAGGTGATGGAGACGGTCGGCTCGGTCGTGACCAACCTTGCGCTGGCGATCCGCGGCGCCAGCGCGGTGACCCTGATCTCGGCGATCCTGGTGTTGGGCGGCGCGCTCGCCGCCGGCCATCGGCACAGGGTCTACGATGCGGTGATCCTCAAGACCCTGGGCGCGACCCGACTGCGGCTGCTCGGCGCCTATGCGCTCGAATACCTCCTGATCGGGCTCGCCACCGCGGTGTTCGGCGTTTTCGCCGGCAGCGTCGCGGCCTGGATGATCGTGACCCGGCTGATGACCCTCACTTTCGTCTGGCAGGGCGGCAGCGCAGCCGGCGTGGTCGCGGCTGCTTTGGTCGTCACGGTCGGGCTCGGGCTCGCCGGCACGCTCCTGGCGTTGAACAAAAAGCCCGCCACGGTGTTGCGGAATTTGTGACAAATGGTAGCGGGCGGCTGCGCGGGAGCGAAATCGCACGATTCCAGCGATTAACCACGTCTGCTCGCCAGGATTGCGGGCGAGGGCGACATTCAGCCGCGCGTGGAAGGTTGCAGCGGATGTGTTAGTTTCCCACATATCGAGTGGGTTCGGAGTCCCGATTGTTAGCCAAAATTTAGTCGGCAGACGTCGGTATCCGAGATAGAATTTGACGAACCGGCGGCATGGCGACCCTCATGCCGGACCGGACCAACCAACGGGAATTCGACCATGTCGGACCTAGACCGCAATTACGCTTCTCCTTTCGGCAGGGCCGCCGGGCGTGTTGACGCCGCGACGGTCGATGCCGGCCTGCGCGCTTACATGCTGCGCATCTACAACTACATGAGCATCGGCCTGGCCATCACCGGCCTTGCCGCGCTCGGCGTCTACATGGCCGCCGTGACTGACGTTCCGACCCCGGAAGCCGTCCGCGTCGGCAAGCTGTTCCTGACGCCGTTCGGCTACGCGATGTTCGTCAGCCCCCTGAAGTGGCTGTTCATGCTCGCGCCGCTCGCCATGGTGTTCGTGATCTCGGCAGGCATCAATCGGCTCGCTCCCTCGACCGCCCAGATCCTGTTCTGGGTGTTCGCGGCGCTGATGGGCATCTCGCTGTCCTCGATCTTCCTGGTGTTCACACACACCTCGATCGTGCGGGTGTTCTTCATCACCGCGGCGACCTTCGGCGCGCTCAGCCTCTACGGCTACACCACCAAGCGTGACATGAGCGGAATGGGTTCGTTCCTGTTCATGGGCCTGATCGGCATCGTCATCGCCAGCCTGGTGAACCTGTTCCTGGCGAGCTCGGTGCTGCAGTTCGTGGTGTCGGTGGTCGGCGTGCTGGTGTTCGCGGGCCTCACCGCCTGGGATACCCAGCGGCTGAAGAACGACTACATCTACGGCTACGCCTCGGCCGGCGGTGACATCGCAGAGCGTGCGGCCATCACCGGCGCGCTGTCGCTGTACCTGAACTTCATCAACCTGTTCACGCTGCTCCTGCAGCTCCTCGGCCAGCGCGACTAAGCGCCAGCCCAGAGCGAACGACACCAGCCCCGGCCGAGAGGCCGGGGTTTTTGTTTGGCCGTGATGTTCCCTCAACCACCGTCATTGCGAGGAGCTCTTGCGACGAAGCAATCCAGCGTCCCTCCACGGACGCATTTCTGGATTGCTTCGCTTCGCTCGCAATGACGACGTGGGAAGGCCGTTCGCCTCTTCCAGCCGTCCCGGGAAGGCTCTAATCTTGGCCCATGTCCGCACCCGATATCAGGCCTACTCTTGAGGCCGACCTTCCCGCCATCACCGCCATCTACCAGCAGGCTGTCCGCGAGGGCACCGCGACGTTCGAGCTGGAGCCGCCCGACCTCGCCGAGATGACGCGCCGCTACCGCACGCTGATCGACGGCGGCTATCCCTATTTCGTCGCCATCCTCGACGGGCGCGTCGCCGGATACGCCTATGCCGGCGCCTACCGGCCGCGGCCGGCCTACCGCTTCACGGTCGAGAACTCGATCTATCTCGATCCAGCATTCCACCGCCGCGGCATCGGGGCGCTCCTGCTGGAGCGGCTGATCGTCGAATGCGAGGCGCGCGGCTTCCGCCAGATGATCGCCGTGATCGGCGATTCCGCCAATGCGGGTTCGGTCGGCGTGCACACCAGGGCCGGCTTCAAGATGATCGGCACGCATCCCAGCGTCGGGCTGAAATTCGGCCGCTGGCTCGACACGGTGATGATGCAGCGGGATCTTGGTGAGGGCGCCAAGAGCGTGCCGGAGAAGTAATCGTCGCCGTCATTCCGGGGCGATGCGCAGCATCGAACCCGGAATCCAGAAGTTGTCAGCGGCTCGAGATTCCGGGTTCGCGACTTCGTCGCGCCCCGGAATGACGACCAAGGTCGTCACACCACCGCCAGCTTGCGATCGATCACCAGGAGCACGCGCTCGAGCTCGTGGCCACGGCGCAGGATCAGACCCGTCGCCGAGATCACGCTGTACATGCCCTGCTTGCGCGCGAGGCGCGGATCCTTCTCGATACGATAGATCGGCACTTCCGAGGCGCGGCGAAAGACCGAGAACACGGCGCGATCCCTGAGGAAGTCGATGGCGTAGTCGCGCCACTCGCCGTCCGCGACCATCCGGCCGTAGAGATTGAGAATACGGTGCAGCTCGAGCCGGTTGAACGTCACGCGGCTCAGCTGCGCATTTGAAGCGGCGGGGCGCGCCGCCGCGCGCTGTTCGCTCGGATCGGCATCCTCCGACAGACTCATAGGCCGCCTCCTGTCGCATCAGCATGACCGCGTCCGCGAAGACCGTCCCCGGAACCGCGGATCATGGCAGTTGCATGATCGCGCCAACTGTTCCCCACTGCAAGGCCCCTCGAATCAGAAGCAATCCGCCCACACGCAGCGGTGGAACTCTCTCGCGGCAAACCGTCACGGGATCGTTAGCAGGAATCATAGTGTCGCCGCTTTTCCGCCAAGCGACTGCCGCCCTGCATTGCGAAAAGAAGGATGTGCGTTGACCCGGTCCTTTCGGTTCCGGATTCCTCAGCCCCCAGCCCCCCGGGGCCGTCAGGATCGGGTCTGTTCGCATACAAGGAGGGCCAACGCGAGTTGGTCCTTTTTTGTTGGGTCGGGATGTTTCTCACTCGCTGTCATTCCGGGGCGCGCCTCTTGGCGCGAGCCCGGAATCCATTTCTCAGCTCGGATGGTGGATCGATGGATTCCGGGTTCGCGCTTCGCGCGCCCCGGAATGACGAGAGACAAGTTGTCTTGAGATGATCTTGAGCGCGCTGCGAATCAGTGCAGCGACGTGTACGCCGCGCCCAGCATCGGCCCCGGCTTTTCCCGGCTGCCGTCCTGGACATAGACCACGGCACCGTCGACGCCGTCGCGCGTGAGGTTCTCGATCGGGACCGTCCAGCTTTCCGGACGGCCGGTCCAGTCGCCGACCTTGAGCAGGTTGCGCACCACGTTGTGATAGATGACCTGCTGTCCGCGATTTTCGCCGCGGCTGATCGCGATCGGCACAGACTTCGCAATCGAGCAGATCCAGACCTCGCCGTGGGACGCCGTGGGCTCCTTGCTCGCGGCCACCGAGACGTTGATCTGCTTGCCCGCGAGCGACATCGTCACCGGCACGCTCATCACGCCCGTGCCCTTGTCGTTCCTGCCGATGGCGCTTTCGATGCCGGTGCGGTCGCTTCCGACGACATGCGTGGAGCCGTTGACCACGACCTGCGGCGTGTAGACTTCGCGGTCGCCGCGCATGCGCGAATAGGCACGCTGCCGTGCAGAGAAGCGCGAATCGGCCAATGTGTCCTTCCAGCCGAGATAGTCCCAATAATCGATCGGCATGCTCAGCGCGATGATCGAGGGATCGCGGGAGAGATCGCCGATGATCTTGTCGGCCGGCGGGCAGGAGGAGCAGCCCTGCGAGGTAAACAATTCGACAACGGCGCGGGGATCAGCCTCGGCAGGACGAATGACGGCGACGATCGCACAGAGACCAAGAGCTCCCGACCAGAGGGCGCCGGACCAGCGTGAAACCAGATGAGAAGCCGTCATTGTTGTCATGTCGAACGCCGCACACCATTGCTCGTGAGAGGGAAATCTTACCGCCGGATGGTCACCGTAGTCTTACGGGCCTCGCACATTCGTCCGCCAAAACACCGTCCAAAGCGTGAGCTTCTCCGCAGGGCGGGGCCCATCTGAAGCCTACCGCGAACGCACGAAGGCGGCCTGTGATAGGCCGCCTTCGTGTAACCTACTACTCACTTCGCAGTGAGCCACCGTTCACAAATCCGCGCTTACGCCGCGAGCTTGCGCAGCACGTAGTGCAGGATGCCGCCGTTGCGGTAATATTCGAGCTCGTCCAGCGTATCGATGCGGCAGAGCAGCGAAACCCGCTGCAGCGAACCGTCGCCGGAGACGATCTCCGCGGTCAGCTTCTGGCGCGGCTTGAGGTCGCCGACGAGGCCGCGCAGCGTGACCTTCTCGTCGCCCTTCAAACCGAGCGACGACCAGGAGGTGCCGTCCTCGAAGGTCAGCGGCAGCACGCCCATGCCAACCAGGTTGGAGCGGTGGATGCGCTCGAAGCTCTGGCAGATCACGGCGCGCACGCCGAGCAGACGCGTGCCCTTCGCGGCCCAGTCGCGCGAGGAGCCGTTGCCGTATTCGGCGCCGGCGAACACCACCAGCGGCACCTGCTCCTGCTGGTACTTCATCGCGGCGTCGTAGATCGACATCTGCTCGCCGTCGGGCCAGTGCTTGGTGAGGCCGCCTTCCGGAATATTGCCGTCGGCGCCCTTCAACATGAAGTTCTTGATGCGGATATTGGCGAAGGTGCCGCGCATCATGACTTCATGGTTGCCGCGCCGCGTGCCGTACTGGTTGAAGTCGGCCGGACGCACCTGGTGCTCGCTGAGATATTTGCCCGCGGGCGAGGTGAGCTTGATCGAACCGGCCGGCGAGATGTGGTCGGTCGTGATCTTGTCGCCGAACATGGCGAGAATACGTGCCTCGACGATGTCGGTGACCGGCTCCGGCTCCTTCTTCATGCCTTCGAAATAGGGCGGGTTCTGCACATAGGTCGAGCTCATGTTCCAGCGATAGGTCTCGCTCTCGACCGTCTTGATCTTGCGCCAGTTGGTGTCGCCCTTGAACACGTCGGCATATTTCTTCTTGAAGATCGCCGCGGTCACGAACTTCTTCATGAAGGCGTTGATCTCCTTGGTCGTCGGCCAGATGTCCTTCAGATAGACCGGCTTGCCGTCCTTGCCTTCACCGAGCGGTTCGACCGCGAGATTCTTGGTGACGCTGCCTGCGAGCGCGTGGGCGACCACGAGCGGCGGCGAGGCCAGATAGTTCGCCTGCACGTCCGGCGAGACGCGGCCTTCGAAGTTGCGGTTACCGGAGAGCACGGCAGCCGCGACGATGCCGTTGTCGTTGATCGACTTCGAGATCTCCTCGGGCAGCGGACCGGAATTACCGATGCAGGTGGTGCAGCCGAAGCCGACCAGGTTGAAGCCGACCTTGTCGAGATCGGCCTGCAGGCCGGAATCGGCGAGATAGGCCGCCACCACCTGGCTGCCCGGAGCGAGCGAGGTCTTCACCCACGGCTTTGCCTTGAGGCCCTTCGCCGCGGCGTTGCGCGCCAGCAGACCGGCACCGATCAGCACGCTCGGGTTCGAGGTGTTGGTGCAGGAGGTGATCGCGGCGATGACGACGTCGCCATGGCCGATGTCGAAGTTCTTGCCGTCCACGGCAAAGCGCTTCGCCGGCTCCTCGGCCTTCTTGTATTCGGTGGCGAGGGCGAGCGAGAAGCCTTCGGCCACGGACGGCAGCGCAATGCGGCCTTCGGGGCGCTTCGGGCCGGCCATCGACGGCACGACGTCACCGAGGTCGAGCGTCAGCGTCTCCGTGAACACCGGATCGGGCGACTTGGCGGTACGGAACAGCCCTTGCGCCTTCGCATAGGCCTGCACCAGCGCGACGCGCGCCGAGGCGCGGCCGGAGGTCTTGAGATAATCGAGCGCGGCGGCGTCGACCGGGAAGAAGCCGCAGGTCGCGCCGTATTCGGGCGCCATGTTGGCGATGGTCGCCTTGTCGGCGACCGAGAGATGGTCGAGCCCGGGGCCGAAGAACTCGACGAACTTGCCGACCACGCCGAGCTTGCGCAGCATCTGCGTCACCGTCAGCACGAGGTCGGTCGCGGTGACGCCTTCCTTCATCGCGCCCTTCAGCTTGAAGCCGACGACGTTGGGCAGCAGCATCGACAGCGGCTGGCCGAGCATGCAGGCTTCCGCCTCGATGCCGCCGACGCCCCAGCCGAGCACGGCGAGACCGTTGACCATGGTGGTGTGGGAATCGGTGCCGACCAGCGAGTCGGGATAGGCGACCTCGAAGGTGCCGGTCTTCTTGCCGACCGTCATCTTCTCCTTCTTGGTCCAGACCGTCTGGGAGAGATATTCGAGATTGACCTGGTGGCAGATGCCGGTGCCCGGCGGCACGACGGAGAAGTTCGAGAACGCCTTCTGGCCCCATTTCAGGAACTCGTAGCGCTCCTGGTTCTGCTTGTATTCCTCGGTGACGTTCTTGCCGAAGGCCTTGTTGTCACCGAAGAAGTTCACGATCACGGAGTGGTCGATGACGAGATCGACCGGCACCAGCGGATTGATCTTCTCGGCATCGCCGCCGAGCTTCTGCATCGCATTGCGCATCGCGGCGAGATCGACCACGGCGGGCACGCCGGTGAAGTCCTGCATCAGCACGCGCGCCGGGCGGAAGGCGATCTCATGCTCCAGCGACTTCTTGCGCAGCCACTTCGACACCGCGACGATGTCTTGCTTCTTGACCGAGCGGCCGTCCTCGTTGCGGAGCAGGTTCTCGAGCAAAACCTTCATCGAATAGGGGAGTTTCGAAATTCCCTTCAGACCATTCTTCTCGGCCGTGGGCAGGCTGTAATAGACATAGGTCTTGGCGCCGACCTTGAGGGTCTTTTTGCATTTGAAGCTGTCGAGCGAGGTCATGTAGGAAATCCCAATTGTCAGTTATACCCGGCAGGGTATTTTAACACCGTCAGCGTAGGCAGGCTGAGTCGCTTGCGGGGGCAGGTTGAGTTGCTGCATCAAGTAGTTCCGGGCTTATAGAAGCTTTCTAACCGCGCCGCCACAGCCACAATCGCGCCGCGGCAATCCGCGAGCCAAAAATTCCCATGCGCTACCCCAAGATTTCCTGAGGCCTGGCTTTGAGCGGATCGATACGAGGCAAGATGCAGCTTTCCGGACGCGGGGTCATTTGCGTGCGGGGCGGGCGCGAGGTGTTTTCCGGGCTCGATTTCGAGGCCGGCTCCGGCGAAGCCGTGGCAGTCGTCGGCCGCAACGGATCGGGCAAGACGTCGCTGCTGCGGCTGATCGCGGGCCTGCTCATTCCGGCGGGCGGCACGATCGCGCTGGACGGAGGCGACGCCGAGCTGACTTTGCCAGAGCAATGCCACTATCTCGGCCATCGCGACGCCCTGAAGCCGGCCCTGAGCGTGGCGGAGAATCTGACATTCTGGGCCGATTTTCTCGGCGGCGAGCGTTTTGAGGCCGGCGAGAGCCTCGCCACCGTCGGGCTCGACCATGCCGCCGATTTGCCAGCGGCCTTCCTGTCCGCCGGCCAGCGCCGCCGGCTCTCGCTGGCCCGGCTATTGACCGTGCGCCGCCCGGTCTGGCTGTTGGACGAGCCGACCAACGCGCTGGATGTCGCCGGACAGGACATGTTTTCCGGATTGATGCGCGAGCACTTGGCGCGCGGCGGCCTGATCGTCGCTGCCACCCACGCCCCGCTCGGGATCGATTCGCGGGAGCTGCGGATCGGGGGGATGGCGTGATTCCGATGGACCATCAGTTTTCCAAGCGGCCGGGTGCCGCTCTCGCACCCGGGACGCAGTCGTCGCCGCGGGCTCCCTCGCCTCTCCCGCTTGCGGGAGAGGTCGGCGCGCAGCGCCGGGTGAGGGTTCTCTCCTCTGGGGGAATCTTCGTTATCGAGACACCCTCTCCCCAACCCTCCCCCGCAAGCGGGGGAGGGAGCGCACCGTGCCTGAGGCACAATGGGAGCCCCCCATGACCGCCCTGTCCGCCCTCATTCGCCGGGACATCCGGATCGCGCTCCGCGTCGGCGGCGGGGCGTTGATTGGCGTGCTGTTCTTCCTGACCGTGGTGGTGCTGATGCCGTTTGCGGTGGGGCCGGATCTGGCGCTGCTGTCGCGGCTCGGGCCGGCGATCCTGTGGCTGGGGGCGCTGCTGGCGAGCCTGCTGACCCTGGACCGGCTGTTCATGGCCGACCACGAGGACGGCTCGCTCGACCTGATCACAATGAGCCGGACCCCGCTGGAACTCGCCTGCGCGGCGAAAGCGCTGGCGCATTGGCTGGCGGCGGGCCTGCCGCTGATCGTCGCAACCCCAGTGCTCGGCCTCCTGCTCAACCTCGACATGGTCGCAACCGGCGCCGTGGCGCTGACGCTGCTCGCCGGCACCCCGGCGCTGACGTTTACCGGGATGATCGGTGCGGCGCTGGCGGTGACGCTGCATCGTGGCGGCCTGTTGATGGCGGTCCTGGTGCTGCCGCTGTCGATCCCGGTGCTGATTTTCGGCGTCGCGGCCTCGCAGGCGGCGATCGTCGGACCCATGACCTTCGGCGCGCCGTTCTCGATCCTCTGCGCGCTGTCGCTGGTCAGCCTCGTGATCGGCCCCTTCGCGGCTGCGGCGAGCCTGAAGCATGGACTGGACTGAGATGGACTGGATTGACCTTGACCCCGATCAATTTTCGCTGCGGACTTTCGTGCTGATTGCGTGAGCGCTTACCTGTGATTATCAGGATACCATGACGCTGATCGACCTCGCCAATCCCACACGGTTCCTCGCGCTGACGGCGCGGCTGTTGCCATGGCTTGCGGCCGCGACAATCATCCTGCTCGCGATCGGGCTCTATCAGTCCGCCACCGCGCCCGACGACTATCAGCAGGGCGCGACGGTGAAGATCATGTTCATCCACGTACCCAATGCATGGCTGTCGATGTTCGTGTGGGGCGTGATGAGCATCGCCTCGCTGGGCACGCTGGTGTGGCGGCATCCGCTCGCCGACGTCGCCGCCAAAGCCGCAGCGCCGATCGGCGCCGCGTTCACCTTCCTTGCGCTGCTGACGGGCTCGCTGTGGGGCCGGCCGATGTGGGGCACCTATTGGGAATGGGACGCACGGCTGACCTCGGTGCTGATCCTGTTCCTGATGTATCTCGGCCTGATGGCGCTGTGGCGCGCGGTCGACGAGCCCTCGCGCGCGGCGCGCGCCGCCGCCGTGCTGACCCTGGTCGGCGCGATCAACCTGCCCATCATCAAGTTCTCGGTCGATTGGTGGAACACGCTGCACCAGCCGGCCTCGGTGATGCGGATGGGCGGCTCGTCGCTCGACAGATCGTTCCTGATTCCGCTGCTGGTGATGGCGGTCGGATTCACCCTGCTGTTCGTCACGCTGCATATCGCGGCGATGCGCAACGAAATTTTGCGCCGGCGCGTGCGATCTCTGCAGATGATGCAGGCGAGCCGTGTGGCGTTTTCAGAAGCCGGTATCAGTTCGCGTGAAGACAGCACGTCAAAAGAAGTTGGGGCTGCATGATCATGTCGCTCGGCCCCTACGCGTCTTTCATCGTGACATCCTATGCCGCGGCCGCGCTCGTGGTCGTGATCCTGATCGGCTGGATCGTGCTCGATTATCGCAGCCAGACACAGCGCCTGCGCGAGCTCGAGCGCAGCGGCGTGACCCGCCGCTCCGGCCGTAGCGCGACGGACACACCATGAGCGATCAATCGACCTCAGCTCCGCCGCAGCGCCGCACCTTCCTGATGGTGCTGCCGCTGATCGCCTTCATCGGCCTGGCGCTGCTGTTCTGGTTCCGGCTCGGCAGCGGCGATCCCTCGCGAATTCCTTCCGCGCTGATCGGACGCCCCGCGCCGCAAACCATGCTGCCGCCGCTCGAGGGATTGCAGGCCGACAACGCGCAGATCCCCGGCCTCGATCCCGCTGCGTTCAAGGGCAAGGTCAGCCTCGTCAATGTCTGGGCGTCCTGGTGCGTGCCATGCCACGACGAGGCGCCGCTCCTGACCGAATTGGCAAAAGACAAGCGCTTCCAGCTCGTCGGCATCAACTACAAGGATGCCGCCGACAATGCGCGGCGCTTCCTGGGGCGCTACGGCAACCCGTTCGGCCGCGTCGGCGTCGATGCCAACGGCCGCGCCTCGATCGAATGGGGCGTCTATGGCGTGCCGGAGACTTTCGTCGTTGGCCGCGAAGGCACCATCGTCTACAAGCTGGTGGGACCGATCACGCCGGACAATTTGCGGACGGTGTTGTTGCCGCAGATGGAGAAGGCGTTGAAATAGCCACCGTCATTGCGAGGAGCCCTTGCGACGAAGCAATCCAGCATCCCTCCGCGGAGACATTCTGGATTGCTTCGCTTCGCTCGCAATGACGAGTTGAGAGAGCGTTACCCCTTCCGCACGTCGCCCGCCTCGGCCTCGCTCGCTTCCAGCGACGCCGGCTCGAGGTGATAACGCTTGGTCAGCGGCATCTGGGCGATGGCGAAGATCATGGTGATCGGCGTGACGCCGAACACCTTGAAGTTGACCCAGAAGTCCGTGCTCTGGGTGCGCCAGACGATCTCGTTCAACACCGCCATGCCGGCGAAGAACAGCGCCCAGCGCAGCGTCAGGATGCGCCAGCCCTGCGGCGTCAGATTGAACATCTGGTCGAACATGACCGCGATGAAGGAGCGGCCGAACAACAGGCCGCCGCCGAGGATCGCGGCGAACAAAGCGTAGATGATGGTCGGCTTGAGCTTGATGAAGGTCTCGTCGTGCAGCACCAAGGTCAGCGTGCCGAACACCAGCACGATGACGCCTGTCACGATCGCCATGATCGGAATGTGGCGCGTCACCACATAGGAGGCGATCATCGCCGCGACGATCGCGACCATGAAGGCGCCGGTCGCGGCGAACAGGTTGAACTTGGCATTGACGAAGAAGAACACGAGCAGCGGCCCGAGCTCGGTCGCAAGCTTGAACAGCGGGTGCGGCTGGGTCTTGTCCATTCTTCAGCTTTCGATTCCGGCGATGGCGCGGGCGAAATCACGCGCAGTGAACGGCGCGAGATCGTCGACGCCTTCGCCGACGCCGATGAAATGCACCGGCAATTTGAATTTTTCGGCAAGCGCCACCAGGATGCCGCCGCGTGCAGTGCCGTCGAGCTTCGTCATCACGAGACCGGTGACCCCGGCGGTGCGATGGAACGCCTCGACCTGCGACAGCGCGTTCTGGCCGACGGTGGCGTCCAGCACGAGCAGCACCGCATGCGGCGCTGTCGCGTCCACCTTGCGGATCACGCGCACGACCTTTTCGAGCTCGTTCATCAGCTCGGCCTTGTTCTGAAGCCGCCCGGCGGTGTCGATCAGGAGCACGTCGATGGCCTGCTCCTTCGCCGCCGTCAGCGCGTTGAAGGCGAGGCTCGCTGAATCCGAGCCCTGCGCGCCTGATATGACGGGGGTCCTGGTGCGCTCGCCCCAGACCTTGAGCTGCTCGATCGCTGCGGCGCGAAACGTGTCGCCGGCCGCCAGCATCACCTTGCGGCCTTCGGACGCGAATTTTTGCGAGAGTTTCCCGATGGTGGTGGTCTTGCCGGAGCCGTTGACGCCGACCACGAGGATGACGAACGGCTTCTTGCCGGCGTCGATCTCGAGCGGCTTCGCCACCGCCGCCAGCACCTTCTCGACCTCGGTCGCGACGACGTCCTTGACCTCGTCCGCCGAGATCGCCTTGTCGTAGCGCCCGGTGCCGACGGCGTCCGCGATCCGCACCGCGACCGAGGTGCCGAGGTCGGCGCGCAGCAGCACGTCCTCGATGTCGTCGAGCATGGCGCGGTCGAGCTTGCGCTTGGTGACGAGGTCGGCAACCGCGGTCCCGAGCGAGGACGAGGTGCGCTTCAGCCCGTCGGACAGGCGGCGCCACCAGCTCAGCTTGGGGGTCTCGGGGGTGGTATCGTTCATGATGGCGGTGTGTTAGCCGTTCCGGCTCCCAAACGAAAGTCTTGACCGAAAGTCCTGCAATTGCTCGATGTTCCCGAATTGACCGCCGACGAAATCCTGGCGCGCGTGCTCCATCGCGACGGATTGATGCTGGTCATCGACAAGCCGGCCGGGCTGCCGGTGCATCGCGGACCCAAGGGCGGCGCCAATCTGGAAACCTCCTTCGACGCGCTCCGTTTCGGCCTGCCGCGGCCGCCGGTGCTGGCCCACCGGCTGGACAAGGACACCTCCGGTTGCCTCGTGCTCGGCCGCCATCGCAAGGCGACGGCCTCGCTCGGCCTGCTGTTCAAGCATGGCAAGATCGGCAAGACCTACTGGACCATCGTCGAGGGCGGCCCCACCGAGGACGAAGGCACCATCGACATGCCGCTCGGGCGGCTGAACGCCGAGCGCGGCTGGTGGCAGAAGCCCGATCCCGAGGGCCAGAAGGCCATCACCAACTGGAAGGTGATGGGCCGGGGCCATGGCCTGACCTGGCTCGCCATGGAACCGGTGACCGGGCGGACCCATCAATTGCGGGTGCATTCGTCCGCGACCGGCTGGCCGATCTTTGGCGATAACATTTACGGCAACGGCCCGCGCTTCGGCGAGCCGAAGCTGCACCTGCATTCCCGCGAGATCGTGGTGCCGATCTCCCGCAACAAGGAGCCGGTCCGCGTGGTGGCGCCGGCGCCGCCCCACATGCACGAGCGGCTCCGCGCCTGCGGGTGGAATGGAGAATAATCCTGTCAGTCCCTCATGGTGAGGAGGCCGCGTAGCGGCCGTCTCGAACCATGCAGGGCCGCATCTCGCTTGCGGCCATTCTTCGAGACGCCCGCTTTGCGGGCTCCTCAGGATGAGGGTCATCGCTCGATGGTTTACGAAACGTTCAGTGCTCGTCGCTAATGATAATTGTTGCTTAGAACAAGCTTCCGTCAATCTGCTCAGGACGAGCTGCGCGTCATGTCCACGGCCGAATTATCGATCATCGACGAGGTCGAGTCCGCGCTTCGGACAGGCTCCGCGGAAAAGGGCCTGGCAACCGCCCGCCGCGTCACCGACCTGTTCCTGTCCTCCGCCGGCAGTTTCGACGACGAGCAGATCGCACTGTTCGACGACGTGCTCGATCGCCTGATCGGCACCATCGAGCTCCGGGCCATCGCCGACCTGGGGGCGCGCGTAGCGCTCGCCGAGATCAGCGCGCAGCTCGCGCCGATCGCGCAGGCGCCGCCCTCGGTCATCCGCCGCCTCGCCAACAATGACGAGATCCGCATCGCCGGTCCCGTGCTGCAGGAATCCGCGCGCCTCGACGACGGCGCGCTGGTGCAGATCGCCTCGAGCAAGGGCGAGCCGCATCTGCTCGCGGTCGCAGGACGCTGGTGGCTGAAGGAGATCGTCACCGATGCATTGCTGGCGCGACGTTATCCCAGCGTCAGCCGGCGGCTCGCCGCCAATCCCGGCGCGCGCGTGTCCGGAAACGGATTTGCCGTCATCGTGGGACAGGCCGAGGCCGACCCCGAGCTCGCGGTCAGCGTCGGCGTCCGCGTCGATCTGCCGTCAGACCTGCGCCGTCAATTGCTGCGCTCGGCGAGCGATGCCGTGCGGACCCGCCTGTTGTCGCGCGCGCCGCCGCATCTGTTCGAGGAGATCCAGACCGCGATCGCCGCCGTCACCGTCGGTGTGGAGCGCGAGATGTCGGGCGTCCGCGATTTCGAAGGTGCCAAGCGCGCCGTCGCAGGCCTCAAGGCGACCGGCCAGCTCAGCGAGGCGACGTTGCTCGGCTTCGCCACGCAGCGGCGCTATGAAGAAGCGGTTGCCGCATTGGCCGCCTTGTCGGGATCGACCGTCGAAGTGATCCGCCCGCTGATGCAAAGCCTGCGCGAGGACGGCCTGCTGGTGCCGTGCAAGGCGGCGCAGCTCAGCTGGGAGACCACCGCCGCCGTGCTTCAGAGCCGCTTTGCGACCGGCGCGATGAAGCCGGCCGATATCGCAAGGGCTCAAAGCCATTACGCGCGCATGACCCCGGAGAATGCGCGGCGGACGCTGCGGTTCTGGCAGGTGCGGGCGTTGTAGGCGCTTGCTGCGCACCACACGCACCGGCGTCATCACCCGCGAAAGCGGGTGATCCAGTATTCCAGAGACGTTAGTGGGACACGGAGAAGCCGCGGCGTACTGGGTCGCCCGGTCAAGCCGGGCGACGACACTGGTTATGTGGTGAGACGCTCGCCATCATTGCCGACGATCCTGACCGGCACCACACTCCCCATACGCTCGCCCGCAATCGCCACCGGCAGATAATGCTCCGTCCGCCCCTGCTCCTCGCTCTCGATCAGCACCTCACGCGTGGCGCCGATGTCGGCTTGCAGCCGCCGCAGAAGCGCAGCCTCACCGGCCGCACGTAGCCGTTTCGCCCGCTCCTTGATCGCAACGCCCGCGACCTGCGGCATCCGCGCGGCCGGCGTGCCGGGGCGTGGCGAATAGGGGAAGACGTGGAGGAACGTCAGGCCGCATTCCCCGATCAGATCGAGCGAACGCGAGAACATCTCCTCGGTCTCGGTCGGAAAGCCCGCAATGATGTCGGCCCCCAGCGCGATATCCGGGCGCAGGCGACGGACCTGGTCGCAGAACGCGATTGCGTCGCCACGCGTATGCCGCCGCTTCATGCGCTTCAAGATCATGTCGTCGCCGGACTGCAGCGACAGGTGCAGATGCGGCATCAACCGCGAATCCTCGGCGATGGCATCCAAGAGATCGCTGTCTGCCTCGATCGAATCGATCGATGAGATGCGCAGGCGCTTCAACTCCGGCACATGCCGCAAGATCTGCTTCGTCAGCATGCCAAGCTTGGGCGCGCCCGGCAGGTCCGAGCCGTAACTGGTGAGGTCGACGCCGGTCAGCACGATCTCGGCATGGCCGCGCTCGACCAATTCCCGCACCTGATCGACCACCGCGCCCATCGGTACCGAGCGCGAATTGCCGCGCCCGAACGGAATGATGCAAAAGGTGCAGCGATGGTCGCAGCCGTTCTGCACCTGCACGAACACCCGCGGCAGGCCGCTCGCAAAGCCGGCGATGAGATGCGGCGCCATCTCCTTCACCGCCATGATGTCGCTGACGGCGATTTTTTCGCTGGCACCGAGATCGAACGCCGCACGCGCCTCGCGCCATGCGGACGACCGCATCTTGTCGTCATTGCCGACGACGCGATCGACTTCGGCCATGTCGCCAAACATGCCGCTTTGCGTCTGCGCCGCGCAACCGGTGACGACGATGCGCGCTCCCGGCCGCTCGCGCTTCAATTTGCGGATCGACTGGCGCGCCTGCGCCACCGCTTCGTTGGTGACGGCGCAGCTGTTGATGACGATGGTATCTGAAAGGCCCGCGCCCTCGGCCTCGCGGCGGATCACCTCGGCCTCGAAGGCATTGAGGCGGCAGCCGAAGGTGACGACGTCGACGGTCATTAGCCGACCGGCGCGAACAGCGCCGGATCGAAACTGCCTTCATATTCGAAGGTTGCCGTGCCCGTCATCAGCACGTGATCGTCGCGCTCGCGCCATTCGATCCCGAGCTTGCCGCCAGGCAGCGTGATCTCGACATTGCGCTCGGCGCGCTTCAGCCGCGCGGCCGCAACCGCCGTGGCACATGCGGCCGAGCCGCAGGCCCTGGTCAGGCCGGCGCCGCGCTCCCAAGTGCGGATCGTGATGTGCTGGGGATCGACGATATGGGCGAGCGTGATGTTGGCGCGCTCCGGGAAGATCGGGTGATTTTCCAGCAGCGGACCGAAACGCTCGAGGTCGTAGGCATTGACGTCGTCGACCCAGAAGATCGCATGCGGATTGCCCATGCTGACCACCGAGGGCGAATGCAGGATCGGATTGTCGATCGGGCCGATCTGCAATTCGATGTAGCGGGTGTCGCGGAATTCCTGGTCGAGCGGAATGTCTTGCCAGGCGAATTTTGGCGCGCCCATGTCCACCGTATAAAGATCCGGCGCCGGACCCTGCCAGGCATTGAGCAGGCCCGCGGCCGTCTCGAACGTCGCATTGGTCTGGCCGGTCTTCTCGAAGATGCGGCGCACGACGCAGCGCATGCCGTTGCCGCAGGCGCCTGCCTCGGAGCCGTCACTGTTGTAGATGCTGATGAACGCTTCGGTGCCGTCGAAGCGCGGCTTCTGCAGCACCATGAGCTGGTCGTAGGGCACGCCGCCTCGCGCCGATGCCACCGCACGGGCATCGTCCGGGGTGACCTTTGAGGTGGAATCGCGCATGTCGACAACGACGATTTCGTTGCCGATGCCGTTCATCTTGGCAAATGCGTGGTTGGCCAGCGCGCTCATGAAAATTCCCGAATTTCGCCTGCCTTATATGGCGATCCTTGGCCCTCTTGGCCAGTGATTTGCCGACAAGAGCCAGGACGCTGCCATGACGCATCTGTCATGGGACGAATTCGGCGCTCGCGTGTTAGAACGGCGAAATTCGCGCGATCCGGGACATGCGGCCGGGGTTGAGGCTTCGGGGACGTAAGGCCTTGGCGGATAAGCTATTGGGGAGAATAAAAATGTTCAGGTTTCGTCGTCTCGCTTTGGCCGCGCTGATCCCGGCAGCGGCCTTGTCGTTTACTCTGTCCGCCACGCTGGCCCAAACGCCGAGCCCGGCGCCGGCCGCATCGGCGAGCCCCTCGCCGGCCCCGTCTGCTTCGCCCGCCCCCGCGGCAAGTGCCTCACCCGCACCCGTGGCTACGCCCTCGCCGGCGGCAAGCGCCTCACCAAGCCCCGCAACGTCCCCTGCCACGTCCCCTGCAACCTCGCCATCGCCCGCTGCCAGTGCCTCACCCAGCCCCGCCGCCCCGCCGCCCGCTGCGGCCGCGACGCCGGCTCCCGTGCAGAGCGCCGATCCCTTCGGCCAGGAGACCACGCTCGAGCCCAAGAAGGTCGTGATGGTCAAGGGCACTGCCAATTGGGACTCGGCCTTCGACACGCTGATCGACGCCTTCAAGGCGCTGAACACGCTTCTGGACAAGCAGGGCATCAAGCCCGCCGGCAATGCGATGATCGTCTACACCTCGACCGACGATACCGGCTTCACCTTCCTTGCCGAGATCCCGGTCGAGCAGGACCCGAAGAACCTGCCCAAGGACATGAGCGTCGGTAAATCGCCCGAGGGCAAGGCGCTGAAATTCGTCCATCGCGGCTCCTACGACAACATGGACAACACCTACGAGGCGATCACCAATCACCTCGACGACAAGAAGCTGGAAGCCAAGGACACCTTCATCGAGGAATACCTCACCGATCCTCTGAAGACGGCCGAGGACAAGCTCGTGATCAATGTTTTCGTGCCGCTGAAGTGAGACCCATGAACAAGCCTGCCATCCTTTTGACCTCCCTCGTTACGTCCTTTGCCGCCGCGCTGCTGGCAACGCCTGCGCTCGCCGACGATTTTCCGTCGGCGATTTCGGTGAGCGGCGAAGCCACGGTCTCCGCCGCGCCTGATCTCGCGCAGATCGACGCCGGCGTCGCCAACGACGCCAAGTCTGCGAAGGAAGCTTCCGACGCCAACAACGCCGCCATGGGCAAGGTGCTGCTGGCGCTGAAGGGCGCAGGCATTGACGAGAAGGATTACCAGACCTCGCGGCTGTCGCTGCAGCCGCAATACGGCCAGAACAAATCCACCGGCGCCTCGCCGGTGGTCGGCTTCCGCGCCTCTAACCGCGTCACCGTAAAGATCCGCGACGTGACCAAGGTCGCTGCCATCATCGACACGCTGGTCGGCGCCGGCGCCAACGACATCGGCAACATCTCCTTCGAGGTGACGCAGGCCTCGAAACTGCTCGACGATGCCCGCGAGAAGGCTGTCGCAGACGCCCGCCGCAAAGCGGAGATCTACGCCAAGGCCACCGGCGTCACGCTCGGCGCGCCGCTCAGCGTGTCCGAAGGCGGCGCCCCGATGCCGCTGTTCAAGGGACGCATGGCCGCAGCTCCCATGGCCGCACCGCAGGCCGCGGTCGCGCCGGGCGAAGAGACGCTGGCAGTGACGGTGAATCTGAGCTGGGCGATCAAGGCGGGGCCCTAGGCCGTACGAGGCACACTGCCGGCCACCACAACGGTGTCGTCCCGGCGCAGGCCGGGACCCATAACCACAGGGAGTGGTTGTGACGCGACACAGGTAACTCAGAATCTTCGCCAAACTTCTCCCTGCGGCTATGGGTCCCGGATCTGCGCTCCGCTTGTCCGGGACGACAGCGGAGATAAATCGCACGGAGGCGTCAGATCTCCACCACCTGCCCCGGCTTCATTGCCACGAACCGCTCCTGCGGAACCTTCGCGGCATCGAGCGCCTCGACCAGCGCCTTCGCCGGCGCATCGATCGCTTCATCGGTCAGCTGAAACGTGCCGTGGTGATGCCCGAGCGCTTCCTGCGCGCCGCAATCCGCCAGCGCCTTCACCGCATCTTCCGGGTTCATGTGCTGATCGCGCATGAACCAGCGCGGCTCGTAGGCGCCGATCGGGAGGATCGCCAGACGCAACGGCCCATGCTTCTCGGCGACGCGGCGGAAATGCCCGCCATCGCCATAGCCGGAATCGCAGACGACGTAGATTTTCCCCGCAGGCGTCTCCAGCACGAAACTCGCCCATAGCGCCTTGTTGCGATCGAACATCCCGCGCGCCGACCAGTGCCGGGTCGGCACCAGCGTCACGGCGATGCCGCCGCCGAGCTCGACGCGATCGTGCCAGTCGAACGCGTCCACCTTGATCGTCGCATCGGTACTGCGCATCGTGACGTCATTGCCGAGCGGGGTCACCACACGCGGGGCAAAATTCTTGGCGAGCCGCGACAACGTCGCCGTGTCGAGATGATCGTAATGGCCGTGCGAGACCAGCACGATATCGATCTTCGGCAAATGATCGAAGGCAATGCCGGGATCGTTGTGCCGCTTCGGCCCGGCAAAGCTGACGGGTGAGACCCGCGTCGACCAGACGGGATCGACGAGGATGTTGAGGCCGCCGGTCTGGATCAGCCAGCTGGCGTGGCCGACGAAGGACAGCCGCACCTTGTCGCCATCAACGCGGTCCGGCGGGGTGTCGGCATGAGGGCTCGGCGCCCAGTCCGGCCAGGTCGCGCGCTGCCGCTTGCCGCCGAATTGCCAGCGCAGGACCTCACGAAGCGATTTCGGCGGCGCGCCGTCCGGATCGAAGAAGTTCAGGCCGTCGAAATGGTCGGAGACCGGGCCGTCATAGGTTTTCATGCGGGACATCCAAAGGGAGGGTACGCCGACCAATGCGCTGGCACCGACGAGCAGTCCGAAAAGGCGGCGGCGGGTGATCGGCACGGATCTGGCTTCAGGGATGGTCGAAGGGGCAGGACATCAGCGCTATATGGGCGGGGCCTGCGGAAAAGGAACCCGCCGCCGGAAAGTTCATCTTTTCAAGGCTTTGCCTTCCAAAGCGGCCCCGGCCACCCTAACTTTCCTTGACTTTCGGGCGGGAGCGGCGTTTAACCCGGCCACTTTCTCGGAAAGGCTTTCTTTTCGACCCGCCCACTGGCCCCGGAGGCCAGAGGCCAACGCCCGACAGCGCTGTGCGCCCTCGGGCGTAAAGGTGTTTGGAAGATCGCTTCGCGAAGGTGTCATCCCGCGAAGGCGGGGGATCCAGTATTCCAGAGGCAGCTCGGCTTGAGCCGACGCGCCGCGGCGTACTGGATGCCCCCGGTCAAGCCGGCGCATGACGACGGTGAATACGGCAACCCTGCGTAGGCAGGACAAGGGACAACGGCATTGTTCGACAATCTGTCGGAACGGCTTGGCGGCATTCTCGATCGTCTGACGGGGCGCGGTGCGCTGACCGAAAAGGACGTCGACGCCGCGATGCGCGAGGTGCGCCGCGCGCTGCTGGAAGCCGACGTCGCGCTCGAAGTAGTGCGCAGCTTCACCGAGCGGGTCCGCGAGCAGGCGATCGGCGCTACCGTCGTCAAGTCGGTGACGCCAGGCCAGATGGTGGTCAAGATCGTCCATGACGAGCTGATCAACACGCTCGGCGCCGAAAGCCAGACCATCGATATCAATTCCGTGCCGCCGGTGCCGATCATGATGGTCGGCCTGCAAGGCTCCGGCAAAACCACCACCACCGCCAAGCTCGCCCGTCGCATGGTCCAGCGCGACAAGCGCAAGGTGCTGATGGCCTCGCTGGACATCTACCGTCCCGCGGCGATGGAGCAGCTGGCCGTCCTGGGCCGCGATCTCGACATTCCGACGCTGCCGATCGTCGCAGGCCAGCAGCCGGCGCAGATCGCGAAGCGCGCGCTGGAGGCCGGCAAGCTCGGCGGCTACGACGTCGTGCTGCTCGACACCGCCGGCCGCACCACGCTCGACGAAGAGATGATGGCCGAAGCAGCGGCGATCAAAGCCGCCGCCAATCCGCATGAAGTGCTGCTGGTGGCAGACAGCCTCACCGGCCAGGACGCCGTCAATCTCGCCCGCGCCTTCGACGAGCGCGTCGGCCTCACCGGCATCGTGCTGACCCGCGTCGACGGCGACGGCCGCGGCGGCGCCGCGCTGTCGATGCGTGCAGTGACAGGCAAGCCGATCAAGCTGCTCGGCACCGGTGAAAAGACCGATGCGCTGGAGGATTTCCATCCCGACCGTATCGCCGGCCGCATCCTCGGCATGGGCGATGTGGTGTCGCTGGTCGAACGCGCTGCCGCCAACATCGATGCCGAAAAGGCCGCACGCACCGCCGAGCGGATGCGCAAGGGTCAGTTCGACCTCAACGACATGCGCGAGCAGCTGTCGCAGATGGCCAATATGGGCGGCATCAGCGGCCTGATGGGCATGATGCCCGGCATCGCCAAGATGAAGAACCAGATCGCGGCCGCCGGCATCGATGACAAGATCTTGAAGCGCCAGGTCGCGGTGATCGATTCCATGACGCGCGACGAGCGCCGTCATCCCGATCTGCTCAAGGCCAGCCGCAAGAAGCGCATCGCCGCAGGTTCCGGCCAGAGCGTCGAGCAGGTCAACAAGCTGCTGAAGATGCACCGGAACATGGCCGATATGATGAAGGCCATGGGCTCCGGCAAGCGCGGTCCGCTCGCCGGCATTGCGCAGGCGATGGGCTTTGGCGGCGGCATGAAGCCGCCTTCGCCGGAAGAGATGAAGGCGCTGCAGGAGAAGATGCAGGGCGGCGGCGGACAAGGTCTGCCCAGCCTGCCGAAGGATTTGCCGCCCGGGCTGCGCCAGGGTCTGCCGAATGTTCCGGGCCTGACCGGGCTGAGCGGCAAGCCGATGCTGCCGGGTCTCGGCGGTTTTCCGGGCAAGAAGAAATGAGGAATTCGTCGCGGGAGATCGCAACGGTCTCGCGCAACGCGGAATACCAATCAACCGAACAAAACGTACTTTGAAGGAGAACTTAGATGTCCGTCGTTATCCGTCTCGCCCGTGCAGGCACCAAGAAGCGCCCCGTCTATCACGTCGTCGTCGCCGATTCGCGCTTTCCCCGCGATGGCCGCTTCATCGAGCGTCTCGGTTATTTCAACCCGCTGCTGCCGAAGGATAACGAGACCCGTCTGAAGCTCGACATGGACAAGGTGAAGGCCTGGCTCGCCAAGGGCGCGCAGCCGTCCGACCGCGTGTCCCGCTTCCTCGACGCAGCCGGCGTCAAGAAGCGCGAAGTGCGCAACAATCCGGAGAAGGCCGTGCCGCGCAAGGAGCGCAAGGCGCAGGCCGAAGCCGCCGCGAAGGGTTAAGGCCAGATCATGCCGGCGCTGGTCTGCGTCGCGCGGATCGGCGCCGCGCATGGCGTGCGCGGCGCGGTCAAGCTGTGGACCTTCACGGAAGATCCATTTGCCGTGCGGACTTACGGTCTGCTCTCGTCCAAGGACGGCAAGCGCCAGTTCGAGGTCGCAACGGCGCGCGCGGCCAAGGATCATCTGGTTGCGACGTTCAAGGGCGTCACGACCCGCGATGAGGCCGAGCGCCTCAACGGCATCGAGCTCTACGTCGCGCGCGAAAAGCTGCCCGCGACGGACGAGGGCGAATATTACCACACCGATCTGATCGGGCTCGCCGCCGTCACCACGGCGGGCGATGCGCTCGGCCGCGTGCTCGCGATCCACAATTTCGGCGCCGGCGACATCATCGAGATCGCGCCGCCCAAGGGCACCACGATGCTGCTGCCGTTCACGGACGCGGTGGTGCCGGAGGTCGACATCGCCGGCGGCCGCGTCGTGATCGCGCTGCCGCAGGAGATCGAGGCAGAAGACACGGAGGAGGATTCCTCCCCGAGTCGTCCCGGCCTAGTGCGCAACTTGCGCACGGAGGGCCGGGACCCATAACCACAGGCCAGAATTTTTAGCTAAGCTGATCGCTCCAGCCGTCGCAAAACGAAATGCGGTGGTTATGGGTCCCGGATCTGCGCTCCGCTTGTCTGGGACGACAATAACTGAGATCCGATGACCAATCCCTCACCCTGGCGCGCGACCGTGCTGACGCTGTTTCCGGAGATGTTTCCGGGGCCGCTGGGCGTGAGCCTGGCCGGCCGGGCGCTGGCTGGCCGGCTCTGGGAGCTGGAGGCGCGGGACATCCGGGCCTCGGCCAAGGACCGCCACCGCAGCGTCGATGACACCCCGGCCGGCGGCGGCCCGGGCATGGTGCTTCGGGCCGATGTTCTGGCGGCCGCCATCGATGCCGCCGAAAGCGAGCAGAACCGGCCAAAATTGCTGATGAGCCCGAGGGGGCGGCCATTGACCCAGGCCCGCGTCCTGGAACTGGCCAAGGGCCCGGGTCCCCTGATCGTCTGCGGACGGTTCGAGGGGGTGGACCAGCGCGTGATCGACGGGCGGGGCCTGGAGGAGGTCTCGATCGGGGATTACGTGCTCTCCGGCGGGGAAATCGCGGCCCTGGCCCTGATCGACGCCTGTGTTCGGCTGCTGCCGGGCGTGATGGGCAAGGAGGCCTCGGGAACCGAAGAGAGCTTCTCCGACGGCCTGCTCGAATACCCCCAATACACCCGGCCGCAGCTGTTCGAGGGGGTTCCGATCCCGGAGATTCTGACCTCCGGTGACCATGCCAAGGTCGCCAGCTGGCGGCGGGCGGAATCCGAGGCCCTGACGGCGGCCCGGCGACCGGATATGTGGGCCCAAATTCCGAGCAAAGTCCCGAATCGGGCCGGACGCCAAAAAACGCCAAAAAACAAGACAGACGGGTGACAAACGCTCCGGCTTGCCTTATAGCAGCGGCCACATCCGCAATGGCTGGATAAACGAATTTCGCGCAGCCCCCGTTTTCCAAGGCTGGGCGCGCCGATGGAGATTTACCCATGAACCTGATCCAACAGCTCGAAAAAGAGCAATTCGACAAGCTCTCCGCCACCAAGGAGATTCCGGAGTTCGGTCCCGGCGACACCGTGATCGTCAACGTGAAGGTCGTCGAAGGCGACCGCACCCGCGTGCAGGCCTATGAAGGCGTTTGCATCGGCCGTTCCGGCGGCGGTCTCAACGAGAGCTTCACGGTACGCAAGATTTCGTACGGCGAAGGCGTGGAGCGCGTGTTCCCGGTGATGTCGCCGATGATCGACTCGATCAAGGTGGTGCGCCGCGGCAAGGTGCGTCGCGCCAAGCTCTATTATCTCCGCAACCTTCGCGGCAAGTCGGCCCGCATCGTCGAGAAGAAGCAGGACCGCCCGGCTGCTGCCGTCAACGAGTAAGCTCCGCTTACAGGCGAGTTACCGAGAGCGCGGGGCCAAACCCCGCGCTTTTTTGTTGCGCCAGCCGTGCGCGTCAAAGCCCTCGCGATTCCAATTCGGCCTGCTATATATTCTTGGAATGTTTCCAGATTTGACCAGCCCCTCGCCCGTCAAGCGCGTCGTCATCGACGATCGCTCGCGGCTGCCCGGCCGGTTCTTCGGACGCTTCGCGACCTCGGCAACGTCAGAGCTTACGCGCGCAGCCTAAAAGCTGCGCTGACGATTTTGTTGCCCCGCGCGCCAGCCGCGCAACCCGCTCTACACAACATTCCTGGAGCTGATGCTCATGTCCAAGCCGACCACATTGTACGACAAGATCTGGAACGACCATCTGGTGCACGAAGCCGAGGACGGCACCTGCCTGCTCTATATCGATCGCCATCTGGTGCATGAGGTCACTTCACCGCAGGCGTTCGAAGGCCTGCGCGCCACCGGGCGCAAGGTCCACGCTCCGGAGAAGACGCTGGCCGTCGTCGATCACAACGTGCCGACCACGGACCGCACCAAGCCGAACCCCGACCCTGAAAGCATCGAGCAGATCAAGGCACTGGCCGACAACGCCAAGGAATTCGGCATCGAATATTATGACGAGTTCGACAAGCGTCAGGGCGTCGTCCACGTCATCGGACCCGAGCAGGGATTTACGCTGCCCGGCACCACCATTGTCTGCGGTGACAGCCACACCTCGACGCATGGTGCGTTCGGCGCGCTCGCGCACGGCATCGGCACCTCGGAGGTCGAGCACGTGCTGGCGACGCAGACGCTGATCCAGAAGAAGGCAAAGAACATGCGCGTCACCGTCGACGGCAAATTGCCGGACGGCGTGACGGGCAAGGACATCATCCTCGCGATCATCGGCGAGATCGGCACCGCGGGCGGCACCGGCTACGTGCTCGAATACGCCGGCGACGCGATCCGCGCGCTCAGCATGGAAGGCCGCATGACGGTCTGCAACATGTCGATCGAAGGCGGCGCGCGCGCCGGCCTGGTCGCGCCGGATCAGAAGGCGTTCGACTTTCTGCGCGATCGTCCGAAGGCGCCGAAGGGCGCGGATTGGGACGCGGCGATGCGTTACTGGGAGAAGTTGCGCTCCGACGAAGGCGCGCATTTCGACCACGAGCTGCGGCTCGATGCAGCGAAGCTGCCGCCGATCGTGACCTGGGGCACTTCGCCTGAGGACGTCATCTCGGTCACCGGCAGCGTGCCGGATCCCGACAAGATCGCGGACGAGGCCAAGCGCCTGTCGAAGCACCGCGCGCTGAAATATATGGGCCTGACCGCGGGGACGAAGATCACCGACATCAAGCTCGACCGCATCTTCATCGGCTCCTGCACCAACGGCCGTATCGAGGACTTACGCGCCGCCGCCAAGATCGCGGAAGGCAAGCAGGTCGCAGGCGGCGTCAACGCCATGGTCGTGCCGGGCTCCGGCCTCGTGAAGGAGCAGGCCGAGGCTGAAGGTCTGGACAAGATTTTCATCAAGGCCGGCTTCGAATGGCGCGAGCCCGGTTGCTCGATGTGCCTCGCGATGAACCCGGACAAGCTGGCTCCGGAGGAGCGCTGCGCCTCGACCTCGAACCGCAATTTCGAGGGCCGCCAGGGCTTCAAGGGGCGGACCCATCTGGTGTCGCCGGCGATGGCCGCAGCCGCGGCGATCGCGGGTCACTTCGTCGATATCAGGGAGTGGCGGTAAGCTGCTCGCTGCAATTTGAGCGATCGCGGCAAACCGCCGTTAATCGGCAGCGCCGACACTGCGTCCTCGCGAGGGTTTCGCGAGGACACGAGCTCATGGCCGGCAAACCTGAATATGTCGATCTGATCAGCGCGGCGACGCCCCAGCATCGGCGGCGCGCGGCACCGCTGCGGATGATCGCCAGGCCCGAGGTCGAGGAGGCCTCGAAGCTCAGCCGCTGGCCGCCGGCGATGTTCAAGCAGTGGAAGCTGGAGAACCTCACGCGCTGGACGTCGGCGACGTGGAAACTGAAGGATTGGCTCTAGCCACATCCTCCGTCATGGCCGGGCTTGTCCCGGGCATCCACGAACTTTCTGCACAAGCCCGGAGAACGTGGATGGCCGGGACAAGCCCGGCCATGACGCGTGCGGAGCTAGCAGCAACTCACATTACCAATAGCGATACGGATGGTGCCAGCGATGCCAGCGGCAGACGCGGCGCGGGCCGTAATAGGTCCAGATGACCCGGCAGCGGCGCGGATGGCTGTAATAGGGATAGTAGCCGCCATAGTAGCGCCGGTGGAAATGGCGATGGCCGTAATAGGCGGGGCGATAGATGCCGTAGCGATGGAATCCGCCTCCGCCATAGTGGCGAACTCCGCCGTAGCGATAGCCGCCGCCATGAAAGGCGGGCGCGGCGCGGAAGCCACCCGCGTGGAAACCACCGCTGCGGAAGCCACCGATATGCCCTCCGCCGCCGTGGAAGCCGCCTCCACCATGGAAGCCGCCGCCATGACCGCCGCCGCCGTGTCCGCCGCCGCCACCGTGGCGAACCGGGATCATGTCGTCGCTTGCGGCCTTTGCCGCCGGCAACGCCGTCGGATTGATCGGGGTCATCGCTTCAGCAGGACGCGTGGTCCCGGCCGACAGCATCAGCGTCGCGGCGGCCGCAATCCCGAGCAAGCGCATCGGGCTTGCCCTGAGACCCAATATTCTCAGCATGGACTTCTCCCTGAATCTGGACAGCGGAGTTGCGACGCTCGTTTCCGGCGCGCGTCATCCCTGTTCATTGGCGGTCGCTCCCAAGATTAAATTAGGGACAGCGACGTGAATGCCTCATGAATGAACGACGGGTCCGGTGTCGTGTCGCGATGTCACCACCACGGCCCGAAGCCCAGCACGAACGGTGCGGGCACGCCGTAAGCATAAGGGCGGTAGTAGACAGGCCGCGCGTAGTAATGCGGATCAGGACGCGGAGCGTATCGCACGACGTCGGACCGCACATGTCGGCGCCCGTCGAACACCGCGCGCCCGGCCGACGCATCGGGCAGCTTCGTCACCCTGTGCGCTGCGGACGCGTGAGGCAGGCCTGCGGCAAGCCCGACGGCAACCGCCAACGCGAACCATCTCGTCATGACGACCTCCGCCTCAGGCGCGCGACGGGCACGGCGTTCGTATCAGCCCCGGCGCCAGTAGCAGCTCATATGCGGCACGATCACCGTGCCGCTGGGGCGATATTCCTGCACATAGGTGGCGTTGCACTCGCGGACCGCATCGGGACCCGGGTTGTAGCGCGGATAGACGCCATCCGGAGTGTAATAGGGCGTGACGCGCAGGCGCGCCGGGGGCCGCTTGCGCGGCGCCGGGAGATCGTCTCGCGAGGCTGCCTGGGCCAGCCTGATCCCGGGAGCCGCGGTCTGGGCCTCCGCGCCAACGCAAAACTGCGAAAACAACCCCATGCACAGTAGCGTCAGCGCTGTTTTCGCTCGCATTTTTCCGCCCATTTGAACGTCCACTTCGAGGCCCTACGCTCCCCGTTTTGACGGCGCCCGTCAACCTCGCCGCGCTTATAAAGCCGGATGCATCGCCGCGAAACCCACGCTATGAGAAGCCCATGTGGACGGAATTGAAAGCGCCCTCGCTGGCCGAGATGGAAGCGATGGCGCACGAAGTGTTCGAACGCCTGCCGGCGGGGTTTCGTAGGCTGTGCGAGGGCGTGATCATCCGCGTCGACGACTTCCCCACCGAGGAGGTCCTGGACGAGATGGCATGCGAGAGCGAGTTCGACCTGCTCGGCCTGTTCCAGGGCGTCGGCCTGCCGCAGCAGAGTTTCGGCGACGTGGCGCGGCTGCCCAACATGGTCTGGCTCTACCGCCGGCCGATCCTGGATTACTGGGCCGAGCACGACGAAAGCCTCGGCCATATCGTCCGCCACGTCCTGATCCACGAGATCGGCCATCATTTCGGCCTGTCGGACGACGATATGGCCGCGATCGAGGCTCAAGAGCCCGGTTAGACAGACGAGATCTGCCGAATTCGGCCTAGGATTCGGGCCCCGATCGCGATAAATACCGGTTCCCTAGACCACCCCGGGAAAGCGCAACCATGGACAAGTTCACCACGCTGGAAGGCGTCGCGGCGCCGCTGAAGATCATCAATGTCGACACCGACATGATCATTCCGAAGCAGTACCTCAAGACCATCAAGCGCACCGGCCTTGGCAAGGGGCTCTTCTCCGAGCAGCGCTACAAAGACGACGGCAGCGAGAATCCCGATTTCGTCCTCAACCAACCCGCCTATCGCAATGCGAAGGTGCTGGTTGCCGGCGACAATTTCGGCTGCGGCTCGAGCCGCGAGCACGCGCCCTGGGCACTGCTCGACTTCGGCATCCGCTGCGTGATCTCGACCTCGTTCGGCGATATCTTCTACAACAACTGCTTCAAGAACGGCATTCTGCCGATCCGCGTGGCCCAGGAAGACCTCGACAAGCTGTTCGACGACGCCGAGCGCGGCGCCAACGCGACGCTGACGATCGACCTGCCGAACCAGGAGATCCGCGGCCCCGACGGCGGCAAGGTCAAGTTCGAGATCGACCCGTTCCGCAAGCACTGCCTGATCAACGGCCTCGACGACATCGGCCTGACGATGGAGAAGAAGGCCTCGATCGACACCTATGAGGACAAGCTCAAGCGCGAACGCGCCTGGGCCTGATCTCAAGTTTTGTTCGAGCCCCGGTGCTGACAGCGCCGGGGCTTTTTCTTTGCCAGCGTTGTCCTCTATAGCTTGCGCCCATGTTGCCCGACATCGTCACCTTCTGGCACGGCCCAATGGACGCCCTGCGCCAGACCTGTCTGCGCTCGCAGCTGGCTGCCGGCCATAAGGTCACGGTCTACAGCTTCGACACCATTCCCGGCCTGCCCGCAGGCATCGCGAATGCGGATGCCGAGGCGATCCTGCCGCATGCGTTCTCCGAACGATTGCGACCGCCGCAGCCGGACGGCAGCTGGCGCGACTGGACCACGCTTCAGTTCAGCGACTTCTTCCGCATGAAGCTGATGGCGAAGGGCCTCGGCCTCTGGCTCGACGCCGACGTGCTGCTGCTCAGGCCGGTCGAGATCGATCCGGCAAAGCCCTACTTCGCGTGGGAGCGGCCACGCCAGCTCGGCAACTCCGTGATTTACCTTCCGCCCGAACACGGCATCGTTGCCGCCTTCGAAGAGCTGATGGAGCAGGAGGAGCTGACGCCGAATTGGCTGTCGTTGCGCCATCGCGTCACGTTTGCGATGCGCCGCCTGCGCGGCGGCTCGAACCGCCTCTCCGACATCCGCGTCGCGATCTTCGGGCCGGCAGCACTCACCGCGCTCGCGCGTCGGACCGGCGAGCTGCAAAACGCACTGCCGAAGCAATCGTTCTACGCCGTGCATGCCGAGCCAAAGCTGTTCTTCGATCCCTCGAGCTATCTCGGCCTCGTCACCGACCGCGACATCATCGGCCTGCACATCTCGCCCAAGGGCCGCGGCGGCGAGAAGCCGATCCCGGGCAGCCTGTATGCGTGGGCGGCGGAGCGGTTTGGGTAACTCTCCCCTGTGCCCTGGGGAAACCGCGTAGAAACTTCGTAAAAGGTCGTCATGCCCGGGCTTGTCCCGGGCATCCACGTTCTTCGCGCTACCCGGTAAGGCGTGGATGGCCGGGTCAAGCCCGGCCATGACGATGTGGAAGGATTTGCGCCTGACAGGCGATCACGTTGCACCCGTCGCCGACACGCTGCAGCGCGTCCGGGACACTGGATTTCAATTTGATCCAGCGCAACGCGCACCTGCACCATTGTGCCTAGTCTTGCTCCAATTCCGCCGTTCGAATGGAGCTTCGCATGAGCACCGCAACCAGGCCTTATCCCATTGTCCAGGACCTCATCGAGTCCTTTGCAAGCTGGCTGAAGCATCGCCGCGAGCTGAACGAGATCCGGCAGCTCGACCGGGCCGATTTCGACCGGATCGCGCAAGACTTGCGGATCGCGCCTGACGATCTGGAGGAGCTGGTCCGTCACGGCAAGCACTCCGCCGACGAGCTGCCGAAGATGCTCGAGCAGCTCGGCATCAGCGCCGAAGGGCTCGGCCGCGCGCATCCGCTGCTGCTGCGCGACATGGAGCGGGTGTGCGCACTTTGCAGCCACAAGGCCCAGTGCGATCGCGAGCTGGCCGACGGCACCGCCGTGGAGAACTACCACGGCTTCTGCGCCAATGCCTCGACGCTGGAATCGCTCGATCGTGCCGCGATCGTGCCGCGGTGACGCGCGCTTACACGATCCAGTCTGGCGCGTGAGGCAGCTCGTCGCTCTCAGCCGTATCGTGATTGATCCAGATCTCGGCATTCTCGGAGCGAAGCAGCTCGACCACTTTGGCCACGGACGCGACCGTTGCCTGCGGGTCGGCATTGAAGGACGGCACGCGCATGTGCCGGAGGTTCTCGCGATTGTGCGCGACGTCGCCGCTCAGCAGCACAGCGCCGCGCCGCGGTAGCCTCACCATCAGCGAGCAATGCCCGAGGGTATGGCCCGGCGTGAAGATCATGCGCACAGCGCCGTCGCCGAATACGTCGTGGTCACCATCGACGATCTCGTAAGGCCGCTGCTTCAACGCTTTGTAATGCTGTAGCGAATAGCCGAATTCTTCAGGGTCCGGTCCGAACATGGCCTCGAATTCAGCCCGCTGGGCGATCCATCTTGCATTCTCGAACAGATCGACATTTCCGATATGATCGAAATGCGCGTGGGAAAGCAGGATCGTGCTGATATCGCGGGGCCTCACCCCGATTTCGTCCAATTGATCCGCGATGGGACGACGCACGATGCCGCGTATGCCATGGGCGATGATGCGTCCTTCCGGATGCTTCGATAGCTCATCCTCGATTCCCGTATCCCAGATCAGCCATTCGCCACGATGACTGACGAGATAGGCATTGCAGCTCAACGTCATGGGGACGCCGACATTGACGCCCGGAGAATAGATCGAACCGTCCGAGACCTGCGCAATGCCGCCGTCGAGGATGTAGAGTCTGTCAACCGTCGCCATTGGGGAACTCATCAAGCCGCCGATTCAATCCGCCGCTTCGCCTCGCGCATGTCGCGCCCAGGCGGCATGCCGAACAGCCGGGAATATTCTCGCGTGAACTGCGTGATGCTTTCGTAGCCGACCTGATGAGCCGCGGTCGCTATCTGCGCACCGTCAGCCAGCATCGCGCGGCGGGCTTCGATCAGGCGAAGCTGTTTCTGAAACTGTAGCGGAGTCAGCGAAGTGACGCTCCGGAAGTGCGCGTGAAATGCCGATGGGCTCATCGCCGCGGCCTTGGCCAATCGATCGACGCGCAACGGCTTGGCATAGCCGGCACGAATGAGCGCAACCGCGCGGCCGATCCGCTGTGCATGGCTATCGGCAATTCCGAGCGCCCTGATGGCTCCACCGTGGCGGCCGGCCAACAGCCAATAATGAAGCTCTCGCATCAGCTGGCCGCGCAAGATCGGCAAAGCCGAGGGACGGTCGATCAGGCGCAACAGCCGGAGCGCTGCGTCCGCGAGTTCCTGCTCTGTCGGCTCGACCCGCAGCGGCCGGGACGGAATGAACGGGAGCGAACCCATCTCGACCACCAGCCCCTCGATGATTGTGGGGTCGAGCTCGACGACGAGCGAAAGATAAGGCGCGGTCGCCGTCGCGCGCGTGATCTGGCTGACCGTCGGCACATCACTCGCAATCAACAAGGAATCGCCTGCACCGAAGTCGAAGGACGTCCGGCCGGTCGCCACACGTTTGGCGCCTTGCAAGACCAGTGCGACCAGAGGCCTGGAGATTGCGTACAGGAGCGCACTCGGCGCGGTCTCGCGGATGATCGAGACGCCGGCGAAGGGCCTGGAGGCGATGCCCTTGTCGTCGGCGTGAGCCGCGGAATAACGACTGGCGATCTGGAGCAGCGTTTCGGTCACGCGCCAATTTTAGGCCGAGCCCGGCGCCCAAGCAATCGGCACCGGCCGTTCAGGCAGAAAATCAGGAGTTTTGGGCAAGTCCGCCGTCGCCGGATCCCGGAGTGTTGGGCAAGACACTCCGAGGATCCGGCAACACCGGAGGGTCGATCGCAGGCAAACGGAGATCACCGCAACGCTTCGAGGAATTTCCGATGCCCACCATTTCTCTCGTCACCGGCGCCAGCCGCGGCCTTGGCCGCAACACCGCCATCGCCGTCGCACGTCACGGCGGCGATGTGATCGTGACCTATCGCAGCGGGGCCGCCGCAGCACGCGACGTCGTCGCAGAAATCGAAGCGCTCGGCCGCAAGGGCCGTCGCGCTGGAGCTTGACGTCACTGCCGTGTCGAGCTTTCCCGCGTTCGTCACAAAAGTTCGATCCGCGTTGGCGGAGCATTGGCGCGCCGAGAGATTCGATCACCTCGTCAACAATGCTGGCCAGGGCGAGATGGCTGCAATCGCAGAGACGACGGAGCAACAATTCGACGCCCTGTTCGCCACGCACGTCAAAGGACCATTCTTCCTGACGCAGGCCTTGCTACCCTTGCTCGCCGACCAGGGCCGGATCATCAACTTCTCCAGCGGGCTGACGCGCGTCTCGTTTCCGGGATTTTCCGCCTACGCGGCTGCGAAGGGCGCCATCGAGGTTCTGACCGTCTACATGGCCAAGGAATTTGGTGGACGCGGCATCACGGCCAACGTCGTTGCGCCGGGCGCGATCGAAACCGATTTTCTCGGCGGCGCGGTTCGGGACATGCCGGATTTGAACAACCAATTTGCGCAGATGACCGCACTGGGCCGCGTCGGTTTGCCCGACGATATCGGACCGATGGTCGCGAGCCTGCTCGGTCCCGACAATCGTTGGGTCACGGCGCAGCGGATCGAGGTGTCCGGCGGCCAGACGATCTGAGCGAGGCGCGATTGGGCTAAGAAGCGGGCGCGTCCCCGGCGCCGCTGCCGCCCGCAACATCGCCTTTTGATTCCCGCACGGCTACTGCGCCAATGCGTCGACATTGGACTCGCTCGATCGTGCCGACCATGCCGGCCTTGCAAATCCCGTAGCAGACCGTCAACGCGGTCTGCGCGAAGATCATGCACCAGCGGCCATCGCGGCGGCTTCCGCTGCGGCGCGCTGCATGCTGGTCGACATCTCGTTGGTCACCGTGCTTTGCTCTTCGATTGCCGCGGCCGTCGACGTCACATATTCGCTGACGTTGTTGATAGCCGTTTTGATCGAAGCCAAGGCGGTGACGACGTCGCCGGAGATGCCGTTGAGGCTGCCGATCTCGGCACCGATCTTGTCGGTCGCCTGCTTGGCCTGGTTAGCGAGGCTCTTGACCTCCGAGGCGACCACCGCGAAGCCGCGACCGGCTTCGCCGGCGCGGGCAGATTCGATGGTGGCGTTAAGTGCCAGGAGGTTGATCTGCCCGGTGATGTTGTTGATGAGCTCGACGATCCCGCTCATCGCCAGCGCCGCTTCAGTGAGGCGCTGGGCCTGGGCGTCGGCGGCGGCGACCTGATCGACCGCGCTCATCGCCGTCTCGCGCGATTTGGTCATGGCCTCGGAGATCTCCCGCACCGAGGCGTTCAGCTCCTCGGAACCCGCGGCGACCGATTCCATCATGCCGCGAACGCGCTCGTTGCCCATGCGGACCAGCACCTGCTTCGTGACATCGGTCGCATATTTCACGACCTTGAACGGCTTGCCGTTGAGATTCATGATCGGGTTGTAGGAAGCCTGGATGTAGACCTCTTTGCCGCCCTTGCCGATGCGCTTGTATTCGGCCGCCTGGTACTGACCGCGGTTGAGCGCCGCCCAGAACTCGCGATAGCCATTGCCATCGCGCTCCGACGACTCGACAAACATGCCGTGATGCTTGCCCTTGATCTCGGCCAACGAGTACCCGAGCGCGCTCAGGAAGTTGGCATTCGCGGTGATGACCGAGCCGTCCATGTTAAACTCGATCACCGCCTGCGCCTTCTCGATCGCCGCGATCTGACCGGCGAGATCGGCGGTCTTCAGCTTCTCGGCCGTGACTTCGGTGGCGAATTTGGCGACGCCGAAGGGTTTGCCGTTCTCATCGAGGAGCGGATTGTAGGAGGCGAGGATCCAGACCTCACGACCGCCCTTGCCGATGCGCTTGAACTCGCCGGCCTGGTATTCGCCACGGTTGAGCGCGGCCCA
>NZ_JBVVPB010000028.1:0-94254 GCF_055807435.1 Bradyrhizobium sp. Ken51
CTTCCCTGCGCCCTCTTGGATAAGAGGGTGGAATGACGAAGCAAAACTCGGGCGAAATGCGCCGCGAGGCTGCGAAGCTGTGTCTGCAATTCAAAATGCTAACTGGAACAGCGGCGCTACCGCCTCATACTCCGTCATTGCGAGCGAAGCGAAGCAATCCAGTCTGCCGCCGCGGCGAGATTCTGGATTGCTTCGCTTCGCTCGCAATGACGATGGGGAGAGAGTGGGGGCGGCACGCCGTTCTAGCCGCCGAGTATCCGCCGACAAGCTTCGACGAACACTTGCGCGCCCGTGACGATGTCGACGTCGGCGGTGTTCTCGGTCCAGTGATGGCTGATGCCGCCGATCGACGGTACGAACAGCATACCCGCGGGCATGACCGTCGCCAGCATCTGCGCGTCGTGGCCGGCGCCGCTGGGCATGCGGACGGACCGTCCGCCGGCAAGGGCCTTGCTCGCGGCTTCGATCGCGTCCTGGATGCCCGCGTTCATCATGGCCGGAGCGCCAGTGCGAATCTTTTCCACGGTGATGGTGCAGGGGCCTTTCGCGCTGGCCTCGTACACCATGCTCCGCAGCAACTCCTCCAGCCGCGCGATAACCGATGGATCGTCGTCGCGGATCTGGAACAGCATTTCGGCTCCCCCCGGAATGATGCTGGGCGCGCCAGGATCGAGCGTGATGCGGCCGGTGGTCCAGACCGTGCGCGGGCCGCTTGTATCAGGGAAACGCTCGTCGATCGCGACGCAGAATTTTGCCAGCGCCAGCCCGGCATCCTTCCGTGCAGCCATGCGGGTGGTGCCGGCGTGATTCTGCTCACCGACGAAATTGATCTGGTATTGCCAGATGCCCACGATGGAGGTGACGACGCCGATCGCAAGGCGACCGCTTTCGAGCGTGTCGCCCTGCTCGATATGCGCTTCCAGATATCCGACATGCCGGCCCGGCTCGGCGGTAATGCGCGGTCGTCCTGCCAGCCCCATGTCGGCGAGTGCCTCCCGCATGCTGCGGCCGCTGGTGCGGTCGCGTGCGGCATCAATGTCGGCCTCGGTCACTTGTCCGACATAGGAGCGCGAACCGAGGAAGTGCCCAAAATGTCCTTCCTCGTCGCACCAGGCGGCAAGTTCGACCGCGCCGTCGAGCGAGGGATCGGCATTGAGCACGCGGGCCGCTTCGAGCGCGTAGACGACGCCGAGCGGCCCGTCGAGCCAGCCGGCGTAGTTCTGGCTTTCGAGATGCGATCCCGCCAGCAGCTTGGGTCCCGGCTTTGCGCTGGTGCCGAAGACATTGCCGATGCCGTCGATCGCCGCGGTGAGGCCCGCGTCGGGCAGCTTCCGCACCAGCCAATCCAGCGAAAGCCTGTGCGGCTCGGAGAAGGTCGGCTTGTGCACGCCGGTCTTGTAGGCGCCGATGGCGCGGAGCGCATTGAGATCGGCGAGAACGCGTATCCCGTTTGCGCGTGAAAAAGTGTCAGGCATGCTCGGCAACCTTCAACGCCTCGGTGCGGATCTCCTCGACCAGCCGTTCCTTCAACTGGACGAATTCGGGCGTGGTCTTGATCTTGTAGGAGCGCGGATGCGGCAGGTCCACGTTGATCTCGGCCTTGATGCGGCCGGGGCGCGCGCTCATGACGATGACGCGGCTGCCGAGGAAGATCGCTTCCTCGATGTCGTGGGTCACGAAGAGCACGGTCTTCTGGTCGCGCTCCCAGATCCCGAGCAGCATTTCCTGCATCAGGGCGCGAGTCTGGTTGTCGAGCGCGCCGAATGGCTCGTCGAGTAGCAGGATCTTGGGGTCATTGGCGAGCGCGCGCGCGATCGCGGTGCGCTGCTGCATGCCGCCGGAGAGCTGCTTTGGCCAATGGTTCTCGAAGCCGGACAGACCGACCTGGCGGATGAAGGCGTCGGCGATCTTGTTTCGCTCCGACTCGGACACCCGACGCTCGCGCAGGCCGAAGGCGATGTTCTCGCGCACCGTCAGCCAGGGAAACAGCGTGTAGGACTGGAACACCATGCCGCGGTCGGCGCCCGGACCGGTGACCTCGCGTCCGTCGAGCACCACGCGTCCGCCGGTCGGGCGATCCAGGCCGGCGACGATGCGAAGCAGCGTGGACTTGCCGCAGCCGGAAGGGCCGAGGATGGTGACGAAGTCGTTGTTGCCGATCACAAGATCGGTCGGCTCCAGTGCCCTCGTTGGGGCGTTGCCGTGGCGCGCGGGAAAGGTCCGCGAGACCTGTTCGATCTTGAGGATCGTCATGCGAGCCTCCAGGGAAACAGCCACGCGTTGAACGCCTTGAACAGGAAGTCCGAGACGAGGCCGATCAGCCCGATCACGATGATGCCGAAGATGATCTGGCCGGTGTTGAGCAGCGCCTGGCTGTCGGTGATCATGTGGCCGATGCCGGAGGAGGAGCCGATCAGTTCGGCGACGATGACATAGGTCCAGGCCCAGCCCAGCACCAGCCGCAGGATCTCGGCGATCTCCGGCGCGGAAGAGGGCAACAGCACGCGGCGGATGATGCCGCGGTCGCTGGCCCCCAGCGTATAGGCGGCCTCGACCAGGTCGCGCCGCGTGGTACCGACGGTGACGGCGATCATCAGGATGATCTGAAACACCGAACCGATGAAGATGACGAGCAGCTTCTGCAGCTCGCCGATGCCGGCCCACAGAATCAGGAGAGGAATGAAAGCGGAGGCCGGCAAATAGCGCGCAAAGGAGACGAACGGCTCGAGGAACGCCTCGACCGGCTTGTACGCGCCCATCAGCACGCCGAACGGCACCGCGATGATGGCGGCCAGCACGAAGCCGCCGACGACGCGCCAGATTGTCATGCCGATGTCGAACAGGAAGCCCTGTTTGACGATCAGATCGACGCCTTCCTGCACCATGGTCAGCGGGTTGGCGAGGAACACCTTCGACACGTGGCCGCCGAAGGTCGCCCAGGACCAGAGGGCAACGAACACCACGAAGAACGCAAGGCCGTAAGCCACGCGCTGCCTTGACGTCACGGGATCGAGGGGACGCATCAAACTGTCTATCCGGGCGGTGAACAAGTTTGCCGGCCCCGCCGCGAGACGGGGCCGGCGGCTCCTAGGAGACTTACTTGATATAGCTCGCGTCGAAGAGATCCTCGACCTTCGGCGCGGCCTTGATGATGCCGATCTCGAGCAGGAGGTCGGCGGCCTCCTTGTTGAAGGTCAGGAAATCGCCGGCGAAGAATTTCTGGTTCGCAGCCTTGTCCTGCCAGCGCAGATACTTTGCCGAGTTGCCGAAGGCCTCGCCGGTCTGCTTCACGTCGGCGCCCATGATCTCGTAGGCCTTGGCCTGGTCCTTGGAGATCATTTCGAGGGCCTCGAAATAGCTGTCGGCGAGCGCCTTGGCGGCCTTCGGGTTCTCGGTGAGGAATTTCGGCGTGCAGCCGAACGTGTCCATGACCATCGGATAGTCGAGCGTGGTCGCGATGATCTTGCCCTTGTCGGGTGCGGCACGAACCGTCGACAGGTACGGCTCATAGGTCATGGCGGCATCGTTCTGGCCGGAGACGAAGGCCTGCGCGGCCGCAGCCGGCTCGAGATTCACGACGGTGACGTCCTTAACCGACAAGCCGTTCTTCTTGAGCATCCAGGCCAGCGCGAAATAGGGCGAGGTGCCGGGCGCGGACGCCGCAACCGTCTTGCCCTTCAGATCCTTGATCGCGGCGAGCTCGTTGCGCACGGCCATGCCGTCGGCGCCGTAGCTCTTGTCGAGCTGGAAGATCTGCTTGGTCGCGACGCCGTTGGCGTTCCAGGAGATCCAGGTCTCCACGGTCGTTGCCGCGCATTGGACGTCACCGGAGGCGATCGCGAGATGGCGATCCTTCTGCGGAATCTTCTTGATGGTAACGTCGAGGCCGTTCTTCTTGAAAATGCCGGCTTCCTTCGCCAGCGTCAGCGGCGCGAACCCCGTCCATCCGGAAATGCCGACGCCGACCTTGACGTCGTCGGCGAGCACGGAAGTGGAAGCTGTGAGAGCAATGATTGTCGCAAATACTTTCGAACTACGCATGATTGTCGTCCTCTTGCCGATCGATGGATTGACGTCCTGTTGATCTTGGTCGGTCCTCATGGACCGTTGCCCGAAGCGTTGCACGATTTGTGCCGACATCGTCCTCTCAGCCTCCCTTGAATCGGGCGACAAGGCGGTGAGAGTCACCGGGATAGAGCAGCCGCACCGCGGTGATCGTGCGCGCGCTGCGCCAAGTATAGCGGTCGATCACGAGGCAGGGTGCGCCGACGGCAATGTCGAGCGCTTCTGCCGTGCGATCGTCCGCAACGATAGCGCTGATCGTATGCTCGGCCTCTGTCCATGGAACATGGTGAAGCAGCCACGAGCCGGGCGGCTCACGCGAAAAATCTGCGGTCGCCGCATCCGGCACCGACGCGAGATCGATCAACCTGTCCTCGACGGCGAAGGGCACGTTGTCGGCGCTGTGGCGGCAGGTGATCGCGACCACCTTGCCGGCCTTCTTGACGCCGAGCCGGTCGCGGTCGGCAGCGGTCGCGGCGCGGAGCTTGCGACCGATCAGCTCGTAGCCGTAAGCACGCCCGAGCGCAGTGATCTCGGCGCGCATGTCGGCGATCTTGAGCACGGCGGACTGATGTTGTGGCCGGCGGACGAAGGAGCCGGCACGTCGCCGCCGTTCGATCAGGTCGGCTTGCGCGAGCTCCGACAGAGCCTTGTTCACGGTCATGCGCGAGCAGCCGTAACGCGCGACCAGTTCGTGCTCGAACGGGATGCGATGCCCGGGCGGCCACTCGCCGGTCAGAATGCGGTTCTCGATATCGGCGCGAATCCGTTTGTAGAGCGTGGGCTGGTCGGTCGTATCAGTGGCCAGGCTCATGCAACGAGCCTCCGCACCGATGCGTTGAAGTGTTCGCGCGCGGCCTGGCGCAGTCTGTGCCGGCCGCCTTCGACGACCTTGTCGCCGCCGGCCCAGACGCAATCGACCGCACCGCTGCCCGCAGCAAAGATCCAGCCGTCGATGGCGGCGTCGCGCACGCGCCCCGCCAGCGAGGGATGGGTGATGTCGAGCGTGACGATGTCGGCGCGCGCACCTGGCGTGAGACCGACTGACATCTGTGCCAGTGCCCGCGCGCCGCCTGCAAATGCATGATCGAACAGGGCGCGTCCCGTCGAGCGGCCTGCACCGGCAGAGAGCACGTTGCGCTCGCGATGCTTGAGCCGTTGGCCATATTCGAGCTGGCGCAGCTCGTCGGCGACGCCGACGAGCACATTGGAATCCGTGCCAATCCCAAAGGCACCGCCGGCACCGACGAATTCGCGAGCTGGGAAAATGCCGTCGCCGAGGCTTGCCTCGGTGATGGGGCAGAGCCCGGCGACCGCGCCGGTCTTGGCGAGGGCGGCCAGTTCCTCATTCGTCGTATGGGTGGCGTGAATGAGGCACCAGCGCTGATCGACCGGCGCGTGTTCCAGCAACCATTGCACCGGACGTCGTCCGGACCACGCCAGGCAATCCTCGACTTCCTTCACCTGCTCGGCGGCATGAATGTGCACCGGTCCGCCCTCAGCAAGCGGAATGATCGCCGCAAGCTCGGCCGGCATCACAGCGCGCAAGCTGTGCGGCGCGATGCCAATGTTGGCATCCGGCAATGTTGCGATCGCCTTGCGCGAGGCGCTCACCAGCGCGGCGAACTGATCAACCGTACAGATGAAGCGGCGCTGGCCGGCATGCGGTGCTGCGCCCCCAAATGAGCCATGCGCATAAAAACTCGGCAGCAACGTCAGCGCAATACCCGAAGCTTCGGCGGCCTGCGCGATGCGTGCGGCCATTTCGCCGGCGTCGGCATAGGGCGAGCCGTCGCGATCATGATGCAGATAGTGGAATTCGCCGACGCGGGTAAAACCCTGCTCCAGCATCTCGACATAAAGCAGTGTCGCGACCGCCGCGACGTCGTCAGGCGTCATCGCCAGCGCGAAGCGGTACATCGTCTCGCGCCACGTCCAGAAGGTGTCGGTGCTATCGCCGCGCAGTTCTGCGAGACCTGCCATGCCGCGCTGGAAGGCGTGGCTGTGCAGGCTCGCAAGTCCAGGAAGTGCAATAGCGTGGCGTTCGTCGCCGGAGGCCGGGGCCACGCCCGCGGTCACCTCGGCGATCGCGCCGGCGGTAATCACCACCTGCACGTCATTGGCCCAGCCCGAGGGCAGGAGCGCGGAGGCGAAATGCAGTCGTGTCATGTTTCCATGCCGGCTGGACAGAACCGCGACACGATTATATGTCTAGACATATAAGTCAAGCATCCCGGGGCGCAGGGGCATCCGCGAAGGGACAGTTGCATGGCAGAGCGCTTCGACCGGATCTGGCATAACGCCCGGCTCGCCACGATGCGGGCCGACCGTCCCGATCCCGGTGAGATCGAGCACGGCGTCATCGCCTCGCGCGGCGGCCGTATCGTCTATGCGGGTTCGCAGACCGATTTTCCGGTGAGTGCCGATGCGGCCGACCGGATCGATTGCGGAGGGCGCTGGATCACGCCCGGTCTCGTCGACTGCCACACCCATCTGGTCTATGGCGGCAACCGCGCCCATGAATTCGAGCTGCGCCTCAAGGGCGCGAGCTACGAGGAGATCGCGCGCGCCGGCGGCGGCATCGTCTCGACGGTGGCTGCGACGCGCAAGGCAAGCGAGGCCGAACTCGTAGCCCACGCGCTGCCGCGGCTCGATGCGCTGATTGCCGAGGGCGCCACCACGGTCGAGATCAAGTCCGGCTACGGCTTGGACACCGCGACCGAGATGCGGCAGCTGGCCGCTGCGCGAAGCTTGGGCCGTCAGCGGTCGGTCGCGATCCGTACATCCTTCCTCGGCGCGCACGCGTTGCCGATCGAGGCGGAGGGCGACAAGGATCGCTACATCGATCTCGTCTGCAAGGAGATGTTGCCGTCGGTCGCGCAGGCCGGCCTGGCCGATGCCGTCGATGCCTTCATGGAAGGTATCGCATTCTCCGGGGAGCAGACGGCGCGGGTGTTCGAGACGGCGAGGCGGCTTGGACTGCCGGTCAAGCTGCATGCCGACCAGCTCTCGAACCTCGGCGGTGCCGCACTCGCCGCACAATTCTCGGCGCTATCGGCCGATCACCTCGAGCACACCGACGAAGCCGGTGCCGCCGCGATGGCAAAGGCCGGAACGGCGGCCGTGCTGCTGCCCGGCGCCTTCTACTTCATCCGCGAGACGCAAAAACCTCCGGTCGAGGCGTTCCGCAAGCACGGCGTTGCCATGGCGCTCGCGACCGATTGCAATCCCGGAAGCTCGCCGCTGACTTCGCTCCTGCTCGCCATGAACATGGGTGCGACGCTGTTCCGAATGAATGTGGCCGAGTGCCTTGCCGGTGTCACCCGCGAAGGCGCGCGAGCGCTCGGCGTGCTCCATGATACCGGCACGCTTGAGGCTGGCAAATGGTGTGATCTCGCGATCTGGGACATCGATCGCCCCGCCGAGCTGGTCTACCGCATCGGCTTCAATCCGCTGCATCGCCGGGTTTGGAGGGGACAATGACGGAGCCGGGCGCGGCGATCGTCGTCAAACCGGGAACGGTCAGCCTCGATGATCTCGCGCGCGTGCTCGAAGGCGCATCTGTCGTTCTCGATCCCGCGTTCTGGCCGCGCGTCGACGCGGCCGCGGAGATCGTTGCAAGGGCCGCGCGAGCCGACGTCCCCGTCTACGGCATCAATACCGGCTTTGGAAAACTGGCCTCGAAGCGCATTCCGGCCGATCAGACCGCGCTGCTCCAGCGCAATCTCATCGTCTCGCATTGCTGCGGCGTCGGTGCGGCAACCCCCGAGCCGATCGTCCGCCTGATGATGGCGCTGAAGATCATCTCGCTCGGGCGCGGCGCCTCCGGCGTGCGCCGCGAGGTGATTGAACAGTTGCAAGCCATGCTGGCGCGGCGCGTCTCACCGCTGGTGCCGCAGCAAGGTTCGGTCGGTGCTTCCGGCGATCTCGCGCCGCTCGCACATATGACTGCGGTCATGATCGGCGAAGGACAGGCGTTCGTCGACGGCAAGATCGTATCGGGCAGCGAGGCGCTCGCCGCCGCCGGCGTCGTGCCGCTGACATTGGGGCCCAAGGAAGGGCTCGCGCTGATCAACGGCACGCAATTCTCCACCGCCTACGCCGTCTCCAGCGTGCTGCGCGCATTTAGCTTGGCCCGCGCCGCGCTCGTCACCGGCGCGCTGTCGGTCGATGCGGCAATGGCCTCGACGGCGCCGTTCCGCCCCGAGATCCAGGCGCTGCGCGGTCATTCCGGACAGATCGCGGCGGCGGCAACCCTGATGGCGCTGCTCGACGGCAGCGACATCCGCCTGTCGCATCTCGAAGGCGACGAGCGCGTGCAGGATCCCTATTGCCTGCGCTGCCAGCCCCAAGTCGCGGGCGCGGCGCTCGACCTGATCGTGCAGGCGGCGCGGACGCTGATCGTCGAGGCCAACGCCGTCACCGACAATCCGCTCGTCCTGGTCGAGACCGGCGAGATCGTCTCCGGCGGCAATTTCCACGCTGAACCGGTGGCCTTTGCGGCGGATACCATCGCGGTGGCGCTGTCGGAGATCGGTGCGATCAGCGAGCGGCGCATCGCGACGCTGGTCGATCCCGCGCTCAATTTCGGCCTGCCGCCGTTCCTCACCCCCGATCCCGGTATCAATTCCGGCTTCATGATCGCCGAGGTGACGGCGGCCGCGCTCTATGCCGAGAACAAGCAGCGCGCTTCTGCCTGCTCGATCGACTCGACGCCGACCAGTGCCAACCAGGAAGACCATGTCTCCATGGCCGCGCATGCCGCGCGGCGGCTGTCGGACATGGCCGACAATCTCGCCACCATCCTGGGAATCGAGCTGCTGGTCGCCGCCCAGGGCATCACGCTGCGCGCGCCGCATGCAACCAGCGCGCCGCTCGCTGCCGTCATCGCCGCACTGCGCGAGCAGGTGCCGGCGCTCGGCGACGACCGCTACATGGCCGGCGATCTCGCCAAGGCTGCAGCGCTGGTCGAGGCCGACGCGCTGCCGGCTGCGGCGCTCGCCGTACTTTCAACTGACCCGTTTCCGACGCTTGCCTGACGAGGTGTTCCGCATGAACCGCCGACTGGACAATGACCGCACCATCCGCGCGCCCCGCGGCAGCGAAATCAGCGCCAAGAGCTGGTTGACGGAAGCTCCCTTGCGCATGCTCATGAACAATCTCGATCCCGACGTTGCAGAACGTCCGAGCGAGCTCGTCGTCTATGGCGGCATCGGCCGCGCCGCGCGTGACTGGGAGAGCTTTGACCGGATCATTGCGGCGTTGCGCAAGCTCGAAGCCGACGAGACGCTGCTGGTCCAGTCCGGCAAGCCCGTCGGCGTGTTCCGCACCCATGCCGATGCGCCGCGCGTCCTGATCGCGAACTCCAACATCGTGCCGCACTGGGCGACGCTCGATCACTTCAACGAGCTCGATCGGAAGGGCCTGATGATGTACGGCCAGATGACGGCCGGCTCCTGGATCTATATCGGCAGCCAGGGCATCGTGCAGGGCACCTACGAAACCTTCGTTGAAGTCGGCCGCCGCCACTATGGCGGCAGCCTCGCCGGCAAATGGATTCTGACCGCCGGTCTCGGCGGCATGGGCGGCGCGCAGCCGCTGGCCGCGACCATGGCCGGAGCTTCGATGCTGGCCGTCGAATGCCAGCCGAGCCGCATCGAGATGCGGCTGCGCACCGGTTATCTCGATCGCCAGGCCGCAACGCTCGATGAGGCGCTTGCGATCATGGCGGAGGCGGCGAAGACGAACAAAGCGGTCTCGGTCGGCCTGCTCGGCAATGCCGCGGAGATTTTTCCCGAGCTGGTCCGCCGTGGTGTCAGGCCGGATATCGTCACCGATCAGACCAGCGCGCACGATCCGATCAACGGCTATTTGCCGAAGGGCTGGACACTCACGGAATGGGAAGCCAAGCGCACCGCCGATCCAAAATCCGTGGAGCGCGCCTCGAAAGCTTCTATGGTTGAGCACGTCCAGGCCATGCTGGATTTCCATGGGCAAGGCATCCCGACACTCGACTACGGCAACAACATCCGCCAGATGGCGCAGGACATGGGCCTGAAGAATGCCTTCGATTTTCCCGGCTTCGTCCCCGCCTATATCCGTCCCTTGTTCTGCCGTGGCGTCGGGCCGTTCCGCTGGGCTGCGCTGTCCGGCGATCCCGAGGACATCTTCAAGACCGACGCCAAGGTCAAGGAGCTGATGCCTGATGACAAGCACCTGCACAACTGGCTCGACATGGCCAGGGAGCGCATCAAGTTCCAGGGCCTGCCGGCACGGATCTGCTGGGTCGGGCTCGGCGATCGCGATCGCCTGGGCCTTGCCTTCAACGAGATGGTGGCGCGCGGCGAATTGAAGGCGCCCATCGTGATCGGCCGCGATCATCTCGACAGCGGCTCGGTGGCGAGCCCCAACCGCGAAACCGAAGCGATGAAGGACGGGTCGGACGCCGTATCCGACTGGCCCTTGCTCAACGCGCTGCTCAATTGCGCCAGCGGCGCGACCTGGGTATCGCTGCATCACGGCGGCGGGGTCGGCATCGGCTATTCCCAGCATGCCGGCATGGTGATCGTCGCCGACGGTACGCCGGAAGCGGCAAAGCGGATTTCGCGCGTGCTCTGGAACGATCCCGCCAGCGGCGTCATGCGTCACGCCGACGCGGGTTACGACACAGCGATCGAATGCGCCCGCGACAAAGGGCTCGATCTGCCGAGCCTGACGAAGTAGCCAGGCTCAGTCGCGCGCCAGGAGCCTCGGCATGGTCGTCTTCGCGCCGTCCATGAAGGTCTGAACTGCATCGCGGACGATCGCGTCGAGATCGGCCGGGATCGGCGTCGCGTAGATGAATTTGCGGATCGCAAGATAGAAAATGCGGCCGTGGAGGCCCCAGAACAGCTCGGTCTCGCGCTCGCCGAGCGGATGTGTCTTTGCTTCGGGCAGTTTCAGGTCGTGGCGCAGCTCGCCGGCCGCCGGCTCGATGATCTCGCGCCTGATGATGTCGAGATAGCGGCCGGTGATGCCGAACGACTTCATGCCGGAGAAGACGAAGATCCGCACCCAATTGTACTCGAACACGCGTTCGACATAGTCGAGATAGAAGCGCGTCAGCCGGGCCTCCAGCGATAGCGAGCGGTCGCGGATCATCGGACCCCAATCGGGCGACCAGCGGCTGAGATAAACCTCCTGGTAGACACGCTCGATCAGCGCTTCCTTGCTCGGGAAGTGGCGATAGATCGCGGAGTGCGTGATCCCCAGGCGCTTGGCGAGCTCGCGCGTCTGCCCCTCGAAGCCGCGCTCGGCGAAGAAGCGGATTGCCTCGTCCAGGATTGCGCGCTCGCGGTCGGCCGCACGCATGTTGCGGCGCTTTGGCGCGGACTTGCTGCCTGTCTCGGCCCGCTTCCGGGCCGGTCGCTTCGTCTTCTGCGCTTTTCGGGCCATTTCGTCGCTGAATCGCACGTCCAGTTGTCTTCATAGCCCAACGCGCATTTGTAACCAAATGGTCATTTCCTGTTGACCGGCTTCCGGCGGCGTGTCAGGATTTTGAGACCAGATGGTTACAAATCTGGCGTCCCGGCTGATGAGCCGAGGGATTCGAGGAAACGGCGGTGAAGGCGAGGGCTTTCAGCTATTTTCGCGCTGCGACGATCGACCAGGCGTTGGACGCTCACGCGCGCGCCGGCGACGATGCGCGTTTCATCGCCGGCGGTCAGAGCCTCGTGCCGGCGTTGTCGCTGCGGCTGCAGGCGCCACGGCTGCTGATCGATATCACCCACATTGCCGAGCTGCGCGGCGTCAGGCGTGAAGGCGCATTCTTGCGCATCGGCGCGCTGACGCGCCATTGCGAGATGCTGAGCGAGCCGCTGATCGCCGAATTCGCGCCGCTGCTGCATGCGGCCGCGCCCTTCGTCGCCCATCCCGCGATCCGCAACCGCGGCACGTTCGGCGGCAGTGTCGCGCACGCCGATCCGGCTTCCGAATTTCCGGCGATGACGCTGGCGCTCGGTGCCGAGATCGAGATTGTCGGCCCTTCCGGCAGCCGGCGCGTCAAGGCCGACGACTTCTTCGTCGACCTGTTCGAGACGGCTTTGCAGCCCGGCGAGCTGATCACCGCGGTCTTCGTCCCGCTGTTCAAGGCCGATCAGCGCTTTGCATTTGACGAATTGGCCCGGCGACGGGGGGACTATGCGCTGGTCGGTTGCGGTATGCTCGCGACCTGCACCGGCGACCGTATCGACGACGTACGGATCTCGTTCTTTTCCGTCGGCAACACGCCGACGCGGGTGAAAGGAACGGAGGCTACGCTCATCGGCTCGAGCCTTGGCGCTGAACGCATCGCCGCAGCGCAGGCCGCGCTCGAAGGTGATCTCGCACCACCTGATGGCGACGAGGTGCCGCCGGCGATGCGGCTCCATCTCGCCCGCGTACTGCTCGGACGCATGCTCGGACGTCTCGGAGCGGGCGCATGAGCGGCTTCGACGAATCCCTTCTGGATGATGCGGACGAGACCGTGCGCGTTCGCTTCACCGTCAACGGCCGCAAGGTCGCCTGCGAGGTCGCGCCGCGCGAGACGCTGGTCGATTGCCTGCGCAACGTGCTCGAGCTGACAGGCACGCATGCCGGCTGCGAGATGGGCGCCTGCGGCGCGTGTCTTGTGCAGCTCGACGGCCGCGCCGTGCACGCCTGTCTGATGTTCACGGTGCAGGCTGACGGCGCCAGGATCGATACGATCGAAGGGCTCACCGAGAGCGGCGTAATCGCCGACCTCCAGGCCGAATTCCACCGCCGCAACGCTCTGCAATGCGGCTTTTGCACCCCGGGCATGCTGGTCAACGCCCACGAACTCCTCTCGCAGGTGACGCGGCCCAGCCGTGAGGACATTCGCGATGCGCTGTCGGGCAATTACTGCCGCTGCACCGGCTATGAAGCGATCGTCGATGCGATCGACGCCGTGGCAAAAGCGCGAAGCGAAAGCGGAGGCCCGACATGAGCGCGCCGCTGACCTCGCTCGATCGCCCGAATTCCTATATCGGCCGCTCCGTGCCGCGCCCGAACGCCAAGCGGCTGCTCGCCGGGCGCGGGCGCTATGTCAGCGATCTCAGGCTGCCGCGGATGCTGTATGCCGCGTTCCTGCGCAGCCCGCATGCGCATGCGAAGATCATCTCCATCGATGCCGGGCGGGCGAGCGCGCTCGAAGGCGTGCATCTCGTTGCGACCGGTGCCGATCTCGCAAAGATCTGCACGCCCTGGACCGGCACGCTCGACCATTTCAAGGGCATGACCTCGGCACCGCAATTGCCGCTGCCGCTCGACCGCGTGGTCTGGGCCGGGCAGGCGGTGGTTGCAGTCGTTGCCGAGAGCCGCGCGATCGCCGAGGATGCGCTGGAGCTGATCGAGATCGACTACGAGGACCTTCCCATCGTCGCCGATATCGACAGCGCGCGTGAGGCCGGCGGGCCGCTGATCAATCCGGGCAGTGCCAACAACGTCTGCTTCCGTAGCCAGCTCGACAACGGCAGCGTCGACGACGCCTTTGCACATGCGGCCCATGTGGTGGAAGAGGAATTCTGTTTCGGACGCCATACGGCCGTGACCCTGGAGCCGCGCGCCATCGTCGCCGACTACGATCCCGCAGCAGGTGCGCTCACCGTCCACCACGCGACACAGACGCCGTATCAATTCCAGGACCTCTATTCGCGCCACTACGGCATCCCGGAGGCCCGCGTTCGCGTGATCGCGACCGATATCGGCGGCTCCTTCGGGATGAAGCTGCATGTCTATCACGAGGACATGGCCGTGGTCGGCCTTTCGATCCTGCTCGGCCGTCCCGTCAAATACGTTGCCGACCGCATCGAATCCTTTGTCTCCGACATCCACGCCCGCGACCACCGCGTCCGCGCCCGGATGGCGCTTGATGGCACGGGCGAGATCCTGGCGATGGACGTGCTGGACCTGACCGCGATCGGGGCATTTTCGAGCTATCCGCGTACTAGCGTGGTGGAGGGCAACCAGGTCATCCGCCTGATTGGCGCGCCCTATCGCTTCAAGGACTACCGCGCGACGCTCGAGGTGATCTTCCAGAACAAGGTGCAGACCAGCCAGTATCGCGCGGTCGGCCATCCCATCGCCTGCGCCGTCACGGAGCGGCTGGTCGACATGGCCGCGGTGAAGGTCGGTCTCGACCCCTTCGCGATCCGAGCGCAGAATTTGATCGCCGACGATGCCTATCCGCAGACCTCCCCGACCGGCTACCGCTTCGAGGCGCTGTCGCATCAGGCCTGCCTGAAGCGGCTGCACGAGATGATGGATTATGATGCGCTGCGCTCCGAGCAGGCAGAGTTGCGCAAGGGCGGCGTCTATCGCGGGATCGGCATCGCGACCTTTGTCGAGATCACCAATCCAAGTCCCGCGTTCTATGGCGTTGGCGGAGCCCGTATCTCCTCACAGGACGGTGCGATCATCAGCCTGACGCCATCAGGCGAAGTGCGCTGCCTTATCTCGGTCACCGAGCAGGGGCAGGGCACCGAGGCGATCATCAGTCAGATCGTCGCGGATCAGCTCGGCGTCGCGCAAGAGCACGTCAAGGTCATCACCGGCGATACCGAGGTGACGCCGCATGGCGGTGCGACCTGGGCCTGCCGTGGCGCCGGCATCGGCGGCGAGACTGCGCTCCAGGCTACGCGCGCGCTCAGGCGCAACATCCTGGAAATTGCCGCGCTCATCCTCCAGGAGCAGCCATCGGCACTCGACATCATCGATGGCGAGGTCGTCGACGCCGGCACGCGAAATCAGCGGATGCCGGTCTCCGAGATCGCGCGCATTGCGTATTTCCGTTCCGATACGCTGCCGCCGGGCACGCAGGCTCAGCTCACCGTGAGCCAGCACTTCGCGCCACAGGGCTATCCTTTCGCCTTCACCAACGGCATCCAGGGCTGTTCGCTGGAGGTCGACGTCGAGACCGGCTTCGTCAAGATGTTGAAGCATTTCATCGTCGAGGATTGTGGCCGGATCATCAATCCGATGCTGGTGGACGAGCAGCTGCGCGGCGGCATCGTGCAAGGACTGGGCGCGGCGCTGTTCGAGGAATGCCGCTACAGCGAGACTGGCCAGCTCGTGAACGGCTCGCTCGCCGACTACCTCGTCCCGATGCCGATGGAGATGCCTGACATCGTCATCGCCCATATCGAGACACCGACCGCCGACACGGAGCTTGGCGCCAAGGGATGCGGCGAGGCGGGGACGGCCGCGGCGTCGGCCTGTGTGCTGAACGCCGTCAACGATGCGCTCACGCCGTTCGGTGCGACCATCAATTCCATCCCGATCACGCCTGCAAAAGTCCTGAAAGCCCTGAAGCGATTCTAAAAAAGATAGTTGGAGGAAATCATGCCCAAGTCCGGTTCGACCCTGAAAATATCCCGCCGCACCGCGCTCGCCGGTCTCTCCGCAAGCGCGGCACTTCTCGCCATGCCGCGGCTTGGCCGCGCCGCGGACGAAACGATCCGCATCGGCTTTCCAACCCCGCTGACCGGCCCTTTCGCCGCGGAAGCGCGCGATCAGGTCAAGTGCGCCGAGCTTGCGGTCAAGCTCGCCAACGACAAGGGCGGTATTGGCGGCCGCAAGGTCGAGCTGCTGGTGCGCGACGACAAGCTCAATGCCGGTGAGGCCGCGACCCGTACGCTGGAGCTGATCGAGAAGGACAAGGTTCATGCCGTGGTCGGCGCGCTCTCCAGCGCTGTGCAGCTGGCAGTCAACGAGGTCACCCGCGCCCGCGGCGTGATCTACGTTTCGATCAGCCAGTCCGACACCATCAACGAGGCCAAGGATTTCAGCAAATATACCTTCCATGAAGCGCTGAACCCGCACATGACGACCGCCGCCGTGGCACGGCAGACCCTGAAGAAGGGCATGAAGGTTGCCCATCTTGTCGCCGATTATGCCTACGGCCACGAGATGCTGCGCGGCTTCAAGCGCGCGCAGGCAGCGATCGGCGCGGACAATGTCGGCGAGATCCTGCATCCGTTTGGCGCTGCCGACTATTCCACCTTCATGCCGCGCCTGATGTCGATGCGGCCGGACGTGCTCTGCATCTCCAATTTCGGCCGCGACCAGGCCAATGCGATCAAGCAAGCGGTGGACTTCGGCGTCAAGCAGCAGATGAAGATCGTCGTGCCGGTGATCCTGCACAACCAGCGGCTCGCGGTCGGTCCCGACGTGTTCGAGGGCGTGGTCGGCGGCGCCAACTATTACTGGGGCCTGGAGACGCAGAGCAAGTCCGCCGCCGCTTTCAACAGCGCCTTCAAGGCAGCCAATGGCGGCGCGATCCCGACCGATTACGGCGCCTACGGCTATTCCGGCGTCGGATCGCTTTTGCAGGCCATGCAAACCGCGGGGGGCACCGATACGGACAAGGTGGTCGATGCCCTGGAGAAGCTGCAATACGACCTGACCAAGGGTCCGCAGCATTACCGCAAATGCGACCACCAGTCGGTGCAGCCAGTCCTGGTGCTGGAGTCCAAGAAGAAGTCCGCCATGGCCAACGACAACGATCTATTCGCCATTCTCGCCAACGACACGGGTTCCGACGACATGCTGCGCAGTTGCAGCGAGCTGGGCCACGCGACCTGAAGCCTGGGCAATGGACCTGTCGCTGATCATCATGCAGCTTCTTTCCGGGATCGCCCTTGGGGCGGTCCTGGTGATCACTGCGCTTGGACTGACGATCGTGTTCGGCATGCTCGGGGTGGTCAATTTCGCCCATGGGGCGCTGTTCATGATCGGGGCCTACGCGGGGCTGTATTTGGCGTCTCTCACCGGAAGCTTCTGGTGGGGATTGCTGCTCGCTCCCATCCTGATCGGCGGCTTCGGCATGCTGATCGAGTTCGTCCTGATCCGCAGGCTCTATGGGCGCTCGATCGACGATCCGCTGCTGCTCACTTTCGGCCTCAGCTACATCCTGGTCGAGGGCGTGCGGATCGTGTTCGGCAGCGACGGCATCCCGTTTCCGACTCCGCCGCAGCTGATCGGCGTGCTCGATCTCGGTATCGGATTCTTCCCGCGCTACCGCCTGTTCGTCATTGCGCTGGTGGCGGTGGTGCTCCTGGTGCTCTGGCTGACGCTGGAGAAGACCCGAATCGGCCTGATCGTGCGCGCGGGCGCCCGCGATCCCACCATCATGCAGGTGCTCGGTGTCGACATCGGCCGGGTCTGGCTCGCGATCTTCGGACTCGGCGTCGGGCTGGCCGCGCTCGGGGGCGTGCTCGCGGGTCCCATGCGCAGCGTCAATCCGGAGATGGGATCGCTGGTGCTGGCGGAAGCCTTCGTGGTGACCGTGATCGGCGGCCTCGGGTCGATCGTCGGGGCGGTGGTCGCAGGCCTCATGGTCGGCATCTCCATCAGCCTGGTCGCGCTGTTCGCGCCGGAGATGGCAACCATCGTTATGTTCGCGCTGATGGCTGTGGTGCTGCTGATCCGCCCGCAAGGTCTGTTCGGCGTCAGAGGGAGGACGGCGTGACGTCACCATCGGGCGGCGAAGCGGTCGCCAAGAGCACCTCCAGCGGGCTCGGCCGGCTTCTCGACCAACGCGTGTTGCTCTCCATCGCGGTGCTGGCCGTGTTGCCCTGGCTGCTGCCGTCCCAGGCGCTGGCCGTCAATGTCCTGATCTACGGCGTCGTCGTGATGGGCTACAATCTGCTGTTCGGCTACACCGGGCTATTGTCGTTCGGCCAGGCCGCCTTCTTTGGTGCGGGCGCCTACTTCACGGGTATCGCGATCGGCCGTTACGGCGTGCCCTGGTTCGCAGCGGTGCCGATCGCTGTTCTCCTCAGTACCGGCCTCGCCGCCGCGATCGGCATCGTCTCCACGCGCACCCGCGGCATCTACTTCTCCATGGTAACACTCGCGCTGGCCCAGCTCGTCTATTACGTGGCGCTCCAGGCCTCGTCGTTCACCGGTGGCGAGAACGGGCTGCGCGGCTTTACTGTCGATCGCATCAGCCTGTTCGGCTTCCCCGTCAATTTCCTCGACCCGTTCAACAAATATTATGTGCTGATGGCCTTTGCCGCATTGGCGATGTGGTTCCAGTCGCGCATCCTGAACTCGCCCTTCGGGGCCGTGATCGAGGCAATCCGCGAGAACGAGCAGCGGGCGCGGGCCTGCGGCTATGACGTCGAGCGCAGCAAGCTGATCGTGTTCATGCTGTCGGGCGCGATCTCCTCGCTCGGTGGCTGCATGCTGGCGCTACATCTGTCGATCGTGCCGCTCGACATCCTGCACTACCAGACATCGGGCATGATCGTGATGATGGTGCTGCTCGGCGGCGCGCGCAGCTTCTTCGGGCCGTTCGTCGGCGCGGCGGCGTTCCTGATCCTGGAGGACGTCATCTCGGTCTGGACCCCACACTGGCAGCTCTTCGTCGGTGCGATCTTCGTCCTGTTCGTGCTGTTCCTCCCCAAGGGCATCTGGGGCACGCTGCTCGACACATTGGGTGTCGGAAAGGCGCGGCCATGAGCGGCGAATTGCTTCGTGCCGAGGGGATCGGCAAGCACTTCGGCGGCTTCGTCGCGCTCGAAGGCATCACCGTGTCTTTTGCGGCCGGACAGCTCACCTCGATCATCGGGCCGAACGGCGCCGGCAAGAGCACGTTCTTCAACATCCTCTCCGGCGCGCTGACACCGACGTCAGGCAAGCTGCATTTCAGAGGACGCGAGCTGAACGGTCTGCCGCAGCATCGGTTCGTGCATCAGGGCATCTCGCGCTCTTACCAGATCACAAACATCTTCCCGGACCTGTCCGTGCACGAGAACGTCCGCGTGGCAGCGCAGGCATTGACCGTGAGCTACGACATCTGGCGCAACCGCGCCCGACTTACAGAACTCAATGCCCGCGCCGATGTTGCACTCGACGCAGTCGGGCTGCTGGGCAGGCGCGCCGAATTGGCCAAGTTCCTGTCGCATGGCCAGCAGCGCGCGCTGGAGATCGCGATCGCGTTGGTCTCGGAGCCTGAGTTGCTTCTGCTCGACGAGCCGACCGCCGGCATGGGGCCGGAAGAGACAAAGGACATGGTCGCGCTGCTCGAACGGCTCGCCGAGAAGCGCACCGTGCTTCTCGTCGAGCATAAGATGAAGATGGTGCTGGGCCTATCCAAGCGCGTCGTGGTGCTGCATCATGGCCGCCTGCTTGCGGACGGCGCGCCCGATGAGATCAGGAGCAATCCGGAGGTCCGCCGGGTCTATCTCGGACAGAGTGAAGGCTATGGCTGAGACCGCACTGCTCGAAATCAGGGATCTCCACGCCTGGTATGGCGCGAGCCACGTCCTTCACGGCATTTCCTTGCATGTCCAGCCCGGCGAGGTCGTTGCCCTTGTGGGTCGCAACGGAGCCGGGAAGACCACCACGCTGCGGTCGATGATGGGCCTGATGCCCAAGGCGACAGGTCGCGTGCGCTTTGCGGGCCGGGAGCTTTTGCAGCTGCGCGCCCATCAGCGCTTCCATCTCGGCCTGGCTTACGTTCCCGAGGAGCGCCGCATCGTCCCCGGTCTCTCCGTGCGCGAGAACCTTCGTCTCGGCCTCGTCGCGGCAGGAAGCGACATCGATGAGCGCGTCGCGATCGACGAGATCGCCGAGACTTTTCCGCGCCTGAAGGAGCGTCTCGACCAGGAGGGTGTCACGCTGTCGGGCGGCGAGCAGCAGATGCTGGCGATTGCACGCGCCTTGATCGCGAAGCCGAAGATGCTTCTGCTCGACGAGCCATCGGAAGGCATCATGCCTGTCCTGGTCGAGGAGATGGGCGTGCTGTTCCGTCGCCTGCGCGACGAGGGCAAGACGCTGCTCCTGGTCGAGCAGAACGTCGAATGGGCGCTGCGGCTCGCCGACCGTGCCGTGATCATCGATCAGGGTGAAGTCGTGCATCAAAGCAGCGCCGCGGCGCTGCTGGCGGACAAGGACATCCAGGAGCGCTACTGCGCGGTCTGACTTTAGGCCACGACCCTGGCTCCGGCGCCGCTGAGGCGCTGGCGTTCCTTTGCGAGATACTCGTCGATCGCGTCGCCGTGCATGGGCTTTGCGAAGTAGTAACCCTGGATGAAGTCGCATCCCAGCCGGCGCAGGGTATCGAGCTGAGCGCGGGTCTCTACGCCCTCGGCCACGCAGGCGATCTCCATGTCGTCACAGAGGCCCGTGAGAGACTTGATGATCTTGTGGCTCACTGCATTGTCGTTGACGTCGGCGATGAAGCTGCGATCGATCTTGATTTTGTCGAGCGGCAGCCAATGCACGTGGCTCAGCGAGGAATATCCGGTGCCGAAATCGTCCAGCGAAATGCCGCAGCCCATTGCCTTCAATGCCGCGATCGATTGTTGTGCGCGTACGAAATCGAAGGTAACGGCGGTCTCGGTGATCTCGAAATCGATCCGGTGCGGCGGCAGCCCGCTCCTCTCGATGATGGTGATCAGCGGCAGGATGCCCTCGGGCGAGCAGACGTCGTGGGCGGACAGGTTGAACGACAGACGGATGTGGTCGGGCCAGGTCTTGGCCGTCGCGAGCGCGCGTACCAGCAGCGCCTGCGTCAGCGGCCTGATCAGGCCGATGCGCTCGGCGGCCGGAATGAAGTCGGCCGGCGAAACCAGGCCGAGGCGGGAGCTGCGCCAGCGCGCCAGGACCTCGAAGCCGGCGGTGTGCTCGCTCATGGCGTCCACGATCGGCTGGAACACCAGGTCCATCTCGGTGCTGAAATCGGCGGTGCGCAGCAAATTCTCGATGACGCCGCGGCTGCGGATCTCGGCCTCGAGCTCGCTCGAGAAGATTACGGTGCGGCCGCGCAGATGGCGCTTGGCATGATAGAGGGAATAGTCGGCGCATTCATAGAGCGCTTCCGCCGTCGTTGCCGATTGCGGGAATAGCGCGAAGCCGATCGAGCAGGACAGCCCGGTATGGGCGGTGTCGAGCTGGTAGGGCAGCTTGACCCGGTCACCGATGCGTTCGCCGAGCCGCATCAGATCCGCATCGTCAGGGTCGCCGCACACGACGAGGCCGAACTCGTCGCCGCCGAGCCTGGCAAATTCCACCCGCTGCGGGCCGAAGCCCTCGCAGACCTCGCGGATGCGCCGGCCCGCTTCGATCAGAACGCGGTCGCCGACCGAATGGCCATAATTGTCGTTGATCGGCTTGAAGCCATCGAGGTCGATGATCCCGACCGCGACGCGAACGTTCCTGCGCTCGGCATCGGTGAACGCGCTCGACAGCTCGGCGAAGAAGCGCCGGCGGTTCGGCAGCTCGGTGAGGGAATCGAGATTGGCGAGGCGGAAGTTCTCGTCCGAGAGGGCTTGGGTGGCCGCCTGCTGCGCCAGCAGCGATTTGCGGCTCGCGACAAGGTCGGCGAAGTCGCGATAGTAGATGAACAGCACCGTGACCATCGCACCGGTGACCAGCAGATTGTTGACGGCCATCGCCTCCAGCGTCGGTTCGCCCGTCGCGAAGTAGAACAGCACATAGGGCACGTCGACGACCAACGTCACGATCAGTGCCGCCGAGCGCAGATGCATCAGCGAGAAGATGCAGCCGATCACGGTCACCGCCATGTAGAAGGCAACCTGGCTCTTGGCGAAAGCATCGCCGTAGGGATACAGGGCAAACGACCAGAGAGTAAAACCCGCCGCGATCGGCGCTGCAATCCAGTTGGTGAGGCGCAGGTTGCGCAGGATGTCGGCATCGTTGCGGACGACACCGCGCTGGCGCAGCCACCAGAATGTGCGAAAGCCTGTCACCGCGATCAACACGGCCGGCATGATCATACTGAGCGAGGCCGGCGCCAGCGGCACATAGGTATAAGCCACCGCGATCGTGTTGGTGATCAGGATGAAATAGAGCAGCGGGATCTGTTTTGAGAAGGCGTCGAATTGCGCGCGCATCAGCTCCGGATTGTCGGCCGGAACGCGAAACAGCTCTACAACGGCAGCTAGATGAGACTTCAAATTGGTGACAGGCATTGCAATATCAGCCCTGAATTCCCTCAAAACGCGGGCGATCTTGCACGGCGGGGGTAAAGGGGGCGTTAGATTGGCGTCCTCGCGAGAGGTTCGACGCGCCGCGGATCTTCTCGATCCGCGCACCGGTGAGACCGCGTTAACGATATCCGGCGGCGGAAGCGCGGTGATTGGCTGAAAGAGACTGCATAAGTAGCGGCTACGCTCTGCTAACCATATGCGCGGCGAAACGTATTGTCGCACCGACAACAGTGCGAGCCGGTATGGCCGCTTCACCTCTCCCCCGGAGAAGGAGAGGTGAAGATAGCGCGAGACGATCGCTGTTTTCTCGAGCGCCACGTGTCCCGTAATTTCGTGACAGTGCGCGGAATAACCCTCCCTGTCCGATTTGAGCATGGCGGCCATAGCTGCAATGCGGCCGGCTGGGGTTTGACCGCGCGCAGGCGGCTCGTCATACTTTGCGCCAAGGCGAGCCAGAAAGACTCGTCAACACCGGGAGCTCAAATGACCAATTCATTCTCCGTTGTTGCGGGGACGCTGATTTCCCTCGTCTCGTCCACATCGATTGCCTTCTCGCAGCCGGCCTGCGTCACCCAGAACATGGTGGTGCCGCCTGGGGCCAACACCGTCGACAAGGCGGGCCCGTTCTTCATTGATACGGCGGGTCTCGATTTCAAGACGACACCTCCGACGCGCGATCCCTCCAATCCCAACTATCCGCGTGGCACTGAGCTTCCTGACGGAACGCTGCCGCCACCGGGTGCCGAGGGCAATTTCATCATCGGTCCCACCCACAATCCTGCGCCGGAGACGATCGCGAAGGAGGGCGTGCCGCGTGGGACGACAAAATCCTTCACGCTGTCGTCGAAGGAGAGCACTATCTACAATCCGGGTCTGATCCGCGACGATCTTGCCGGCTGCACCAATTCCTCGATCATGACGACCGTTACGGCGCCGGATGACAAGTCGCACATGATCGTCACGACCAGCCACCCAGGGATCTGGTCGCGTACCATCGACGTCTATGTCCCGGCGCAATATGTGCGCGGCAGCGAGGCGCCGTTCATCGTGGTCGGCGACGGCGGCTCCAACGCCTACAAGGATCTCGCCGTCACGCTCGACAATCTGATCGCGCAGCGCCGCGTGCCGCCGATGATCGCGATTCAGATCGGCAATGGCGGGCAGGACGCGCAGGGCAGTCAGCGCGGCCGCGAATATGACGCGGTGTCAGGCGCCTACGCGCAGTTCGTCGAGCGTGAAGTGCTGCCGCTGGTCGAAAAGAACGCCGAGGTCAGGCTGACCAGAAATCCCGATGGGCGTGCGACCATGGGGCTGAGTTCGAGTGGCGTGGCAGCCTTCACCATGGCGTGGTTCTATCCTGATCTCTATCGCCGCGTGCTGGCGTTCTCGCCGACCATGGTCAACCAGCAATGGCCGCATGACCCGTCGCTGCGCGGCGGCGCCTGGGAATATCACAGCGCATGGACGGGGCCGGCCGGGCCCAACCTCATTTCCAAGGCGGGCGTGCTCACGCCGGCCGAGCCGCCCGGCGTGCCGCTGATCGTCGCTGCGCCGACCAAGCCGATCCGTTTCTGGTTCTTCGGCGGCGACCAGGACCTGTTCTATCCGAACCCCACTATTCCCGACGGTATGCACGACTGGACCCTCTCCAACGCGCTAATGGCCAAGGTGTTGGCGGAGAAGGGCTACCATTATCAATTCCTGTTCGTGCGCAACGCCAAGCACGTCGACCGCCCCACGATCGCGCAGACGCTTCCGTCGGCGCTGGAGTGGGTCTGGAAGGGCTACCCTATCCCCTGAGCGAAAGTGGCCTAGCGCCCGATCGTCACGCCGGCGGTCGAGCGCATGGCGTCCTTGAGGCTCGTCGCGTGCTTGTCGTCGAGGATCTCTCGCGTCAGCACGGTGGTCTGGCCGGGCGTGCCGAGGATCGTCTCTCCGCGCGAAGAGGAGAGGCGGTCGGCTTTGTAGGGTGAGGCCCGATCGGTAGCGGGCGCGTGGCGTCTACTGGATGCGGCAAACGCTCCTTGCGAGACGCAGAGGGCGGCAATCACGACCAGTCGCAATGATTTTGCGGGCATACGATCTCCCAGATTCAGGGCGTCAGCCTAGCATATGGGCTGGTCGTCGCAGGGAATAAAGGGTCAGGCGAGAGCGGCCTGGCGTTCCCGCATTGGTTCGCGGATCCGGTCGGGTTTCCCGGGTTCGGCCAGCCGCGTAAAACTGCGCTGGCTTGCATGCGCGGGTGCTTCGACAATCACGCCTTCGCAGACGATCTGTCCGCCGAGCATCCGGAATTCCAGCTTGTCGTAGCGCGGCATCGTCTCGCCGAGCCCGGGCGGCAACAGCCCGACGCTTCCCTGGATGTTCAGCGTGGCATCACCGGCGCCATGGAGGCGGGGATTCCACATTCTGATCCCGGTCTCCGCCCAACGCTGCCGGATCAGCGCGGCGCGGTCGGCGGGTTCTGCGATCTTTGCACGAATCTTCGGCGCGCTGGCGATCTCCGGAGCGGGAGCCTCGAGGGCCGGCTCCGGCGCAACATCCGTGACGACGCTGGGCGTGTCGGCGAGGACGTCCGCGCCGCTGGGGGACGGATCGCTGGCGATGCTGTCTTCAGGGACATGCTCCGGCGAGATGCCGCGATCGGCGAACGCGACACACGTGTCGGCGAAAGTTGAGCAAGTATCCACGTCGGCGGCAGAGGAATGCTCCTCGTTGACAGCGAGAGCGGGGGCATCGACCGGGACGATCTCCAACTCGACCTCGGCAGACGAGGCCTTCTCCGCGACAACGGGCTCAACGCCGTCCGCGAGTTCGGAAGATGGATCGCTGTTGATGATGAGTACGGGGACGTCGACCGGCTCGCGCTCGACGCCGATGGTCGCAACCGACGCTTCCTCCACGACAACGAGCTCGACGTCCGCCCCCGTCTCCCGGCATGGTTCGTCGCTGCCGCTGAAATCGGCTGGCGCTTCCGACGGGTTCTCCGCGATAATAAGGCTGGCGCTGTCGTCTTCGGCGGCTGAAGCCGTGATCGCCGCGTCGGAGTTCAAGGTATCCGCGCCAATGGTAGTGTCGAGAGCCGGGGCGGCTTTTATAATTTCGGCAACAATGGCGGGTGAGGCGTCTGCGGCATCAGGCGCGACGTCGATGCTGCCGCCGTGCGGCGCGGGCCGAAGCCGGGTGAACGCCCATTTCACCGCGGGGATGCGGCGCAGCAACGATATCAGTCTCGAAAGCACTGGGAGTTGTCCAAGAGGTACTCGGCTTGAGGCCATCGCTGATTCGCCAGCAATGTAAAAATCCCCGGCTGTCACACTGATGTCAATGTGGGTGGGACCAATTGCAGAACATCCGCGCTTTCAGAGCGCGCGGCTGCGATTTTGCCGGCGTGACTGTAAGCAAGGTGCGGCCCCGCCAATGCGCTTCGTGCGACACCAACACCTTCGCACATGACGTCGACAAGCTTTGATGGCACGTAGGCTTCTGGAGAGGGGACGATCGCCCCCTCTCCAGAATTTCCAATCGACACCGGCCTACTTTCCGGCGCCGGAGCCGGAGCCTGCGCCGCCGCCGGCCTGGCTGCCCATGTTGTTCGTGTTGCTGCCGCCGGCGCTCGGAGTCTGCTTGCCCTTGCTGTCGGCGGCCTCGTTCTGCATGTTCGACGACGTGCCGGTCGTCATGCCTTTGGTCGCGGGGCCTCGCGACGAGGGGCCAACGTCGCCCTGGCCGGATGCGCCGGGGGCGGGTTGTGTCTGCGCGACGGCGCCGCCGGTCGCCAGCGCCATGATGCACGCGGATGCCAAAATGAGCTTCTTCATCTGGTTTCCTCCTGGGTTGACTTGGGCACAACTTACGCGCGGAGCGGACGTTCCTCACCGGGGAGCGCCGCGAGGATCATGACCAAGCGCGTTGCGGCGCTTGTCAGGGTTCCCTGTACGGCTCTATCGACGGTAGAGTTTGGAACATCCGGCATCTGGTGTAAGGACGAGGCATGAAAAGGATACTGACTCTCGGAGCGGTTCTGCTCTGGTCCACGATCGCATTCGCGCAGGAGCGCGCCATCACCGTGGCCTCGACGACGTCAACGGAACAGTCGGGGCTGTTCGGTTACTTGCTGCCGCTGTTCTCGAAGGCCGCAGGCATCGATGTGAAGGTCGTGGCCGTCGGCACGGGCCAGGCGCTCGACATCGGACGGCGCGGCGATGCAGACGTCGTGTTCGTCCATGACAGACCTGCCGAAGACAAGTTCATGTCCGAAGGGGAGGGCGTGAAGCGCTTCGACGTCATGTACAACGACTTCGTCATTGTCGGGCCGAAGAGCGATCCCGCGAAGATCGCCGGCGGCAAGGACGTGGCCGAGGCGCTGCGCAAGATCGCCGCCGCAAAGGCGCCGTTCATCTCGCGCGGCGACAAGTCCGGCACGCACGCGGCCGAGCTGCGGCTGTGGAAGGAGGCCGGCATCGACCTAGGTGCCGCCAAGGACGGCTGGTATCGCGAGATCGGCCAGGGAATGGGCCCGGCATTGAACATGGCCTCGTCGTCGAATGCCTATCTGCTGTCGGACCGCGGTACCTGGTTGTCATTCAAGAACCGCGGCGACCTTGCCGTCCTGACCGAAGGCGACAAGCGGCTGTTCAACCAGTACGGTGTCATGCTGGTGAATCCAGCCAAGCATGCGAACGTGAAGGCGCGGGACGGGCAGGCCTTCATCGACTGGCTGATCTCTTCAAAGGGACAGGAGGCCATTGCCGGCTATAAGGTCGGCGGCGAGCAGCTATTTTTCCCCAACGCGTCCCACTAGAAGGAAGGCGACGGTCGACACTGCGACGCTGAGTGCGAGCAGGATCAGCCCGAGCCCGAGCGCCAGCGGCAGGTCGCCCTTGCTGGTCTCCAACGCGATCGCCGTCGTCATCGTGCGCGTGAAACCGCGGATGTTGCCACCAACGATGAGGATGGCGCCAACCTCGGCAATCGCGCGCCCGAAGGCTGCGAGAAAAGCCGTCAGCAGCGAGGTCCGGCCCAGCGCGAACAGCAAGCCGATCCTGCGCAGCGTTGACAGCCCGTCGATCCGCGCCAAGTCGCCATACTCCGCCCACAGCAGGCTCGCCGGCCGGTGCACCAGTGCGACCACGATCGGTGTGGCGAGCAGCGCCTGCGCGATCACCATGGCCGCCGGCGTGAACAACAGGCCGGCCGCCCCGAACGGGCCGGACCGCGACAGCAGAAGATAAAGCGCGAGCCCCACTACGACCGGCGGAAGACCAAGCAAGGCATTGGTCAGGACGATGATGACCTGCCGCCCGCGGAACCGGGTGATCGCAAGTAGCGCCCCCAATGGCGCCCCGATCAGAAGCGCGACGATGCTGGCCGTCAGGCTGACGCGCACCGACAGTCCGACGATGCCCAGAAGCTCTGCGTCGGCCTCGCCGATCAGCGTGAATGCGGCGCCGACGGATCGCGCGAAGTCGTTCATCCGTGCCTGAGCTTCGGCGCCCGCCACGATGTCTCGGGTGCGTCGATTCCGGGACTGCGGAGGTGTTTCACGTATATTTCCCCGAGGGCATCGTCGTGCAAGTCGGCGGCGGAGCGGTTTGGTAACCCGAATTTGACCGGAAATCAAAGCCTCGCGCGCCATGGCACGAGGTGGCGTTCGGCCCCATCGTTTGACGTTGGCCGATGCAGGGACCGTCGGGGCTCAGATCAAGCCGCGCAGCACTTCAACAAGCCGGGCACACTCGGCCTCCGTTCCGACCGTGATGCGCAGGAAGTCCTCGATGCGCGGCTTTCCGAAATGCCGCACCAGAACGCCGCGCTGGCGAAGCGCCGCCGCGAGATCTGCTCCGCTCCGGCTTCGATGGCGCGCGAAGACGAAGTTGGCGAGCGACGGCAACACCTCGAAGCCGAGTTGTCTGAGGTCGCGGGCCAAGGTTTCGCGGCTTGCGACGATACGGGCACGGGTGTCTTTGAACCAGCCGTCGTCCTCGATCGCGGCAACGGCGCCGGCGATCGCGAGGCAATCGACGGGATAGGAGTTGAAACTGTCCTTCACCCGTTCCAGCGCTTCGATCAGCGGTCGTTGGCCGATGGCAAAACCAACCCGCAGGCCAGCGAGCGAGCGCGACTTGGAGAAGGTCTGGATGACCAGTAGATTGTCGTGCCGTGCAACCAGTGGCACGGCGCTCTCGGCGCCGAAATCGACATAGGCCTCGTCCACCACCACCAGCCTGCCCGGCTGTTCGGCCAGCAGTGATGCGATTGCGTCGCGCTGAAGGGCGATGCCGGTAGGCGCGTTCGGATTGCAGAGGAGGATGGCGCTCGATGGTCGCCTGTAGTCGGAGATATCGATCCTCATCGCAGCATCGAGCGGCACCTCGTCATGCGCTATTCCATAGAGGCCGCAATAGACCGGGTAGAAGCTGTAGGTGACGTCGGGGAATAGAAGCGGTGGTTCGTGCTTCAGAAGGGCCTGGAAGGTGTGGGCCAGAACCTCGTCGGAGCCGTTGCCGACGAACACTTGCTCGGGCGCCACATCGCAATGGGCAGCGATCGCCTCGCGCAGGCGCGTTGCGCGCGGATCGGGATAAAGGCGCAGCCGCTCCGCAGCCGATGCGATCGCCGCCAGCACGCGCGGCGAGGGCGGGTAGGGATTCTCGTTGGTATTGAGCTTGACGATGCCGTCCTGCTTCGGCTGCTCGCCGGGAACGTAGGGCGAAAGCGTGTGGACGACCGGACTCCAGAAACGGCTCATGATCTCCAATCCGAATTTGATCGGGCACAGTAGGGTATGCGGGAGCTCGGCGGAAGTGCACCTGCGTTCAGCATTCCGGGCAAATCCGCACGAGGCTTACTGCCGGGGACGTTCCCGCAAGCGCGACCCCTATGCTAGGTTCGTCGCACCACCGCCCAGAAACGAAAACAAGATCGAAGGCCGGCGCGCGCCAAGGCGCTGAACGGCCGAAAAGAGAGGAACACATGCCGGGTGCAGCCCTTCCCACCGCTCCCTCGATTCCGACCGCGCCCGTGACGTCAGCCGTTCTCGACCGGTTGCGGACCATCGTCGGCGACAAAGGCCTGATCCTGGATGAGCAAGACAAACAGCCCTTCGTGACCGACTGGCGCGGCGAACTGGCGGGGCAGGCCGCGGCGGTCGTGCGTCCGGCCAGCACCGCGGAAGTCTCCGCTGTCGTCAAGCTCTGCTACGACAGCGGCATTGCCATCGTTCCGCAAGGTGGCAACACCGGCCTGATGGGCGGTGCCACGCCGTGGCCCATGCACCGCGGCATCGTGCTGTCGCTCGGTCGCATGAACCAGGTGCTGAATGTCGATCCGGTCGGCTATGCCATGACCGTGGAGGCAGGCTGCATCCTCGAGACGCTTCAGGACACAGCTGCGCGCCACGATCGCCTCTTTCCGCTCAGCCTGGGTGCTCAGGGCTCGTGCATGATCGGAGGCAATCTGTCCACCAATGCCGGCGGCGTGCAGGTGTTGCGTTATGGCAATGCGCGAAATCTGGTGTTGGGTCTCGAAGTCGTGCTGGCTAACGGCGATGTCTGGGACGGCCTGCGCGCACTCAAGAAGGACAACACCGGCTATGACCTCAAGCATCTGTTCATGGGCGCCGAAGGGACGCTCGGCATCATCACCAAGGCGGTGCTGAAACTCTGGCCGGCGCCGAAAGACGTGTGCACGGCATGGCTCGCGATTCGCGATCCCAAGGCAGCCATCGACCTGCTGTCGCAGGCGCATGCCGCTTCCGATGACAATGTCGGCTCCTGTGAGCTCATCAGCCGTGCGTGCACCGACATGGTGCTGCGCCACATTCCCGGCACCCAGGATCCTCTCAAGGCTGAGACCGAATGGTATCTCCTTCTCGAATGGTCGTCGGCCCGGCCACGGCAGGACGGCGGCACGGGCATGTCGTACAGGATGGAGCAGTTCCTGGCCGACCAACTCGAGGCGGGCCGGGTGCTGGATGCGGTGATCGCGCAAACCGAAGCGCAGTCGCGCAACATGTGGCGGATTCGCGAGAGCGTGGCCGAGGCATCGCGCGCCGAAGGTCCGGGCTTGAGCTACGACGTGTCGGTCGCGGTCTCCAGGATTCCCGAGTTTATCGACAGCGGTCTTGAGGCCGTGCTCGCAATCTTGCCCGCGATCCGCCCCTATCCGCTCGGCCACATCGGAGACGGCAATGTGCACTTCTCTTTCATGGGGCCGAAGGGCATGGACCGCAATACGCTCTCCCAATATTCCGCGGCGATCACACGGGCCGTCAACGACCTCATCACCTCCATGGGCGGTTCGATCTCGGCGGAACATGGCATCGGCATCGAGAAGCTCGACGAGCTCCAGCACTATCGCTCCCGGACCGAGCTCGACATCATGCGCACGATCAAGCGGGCGCTCGATCCCAAGAACATCATGAATCCGGGCAAGGTGCTTCGTCTCGGTTAAGCCGTTACCGCCGCGAGCCCGGCTCCCCGCGGACGGGATGCCGCAGATAGGCCGGGCCAAACGGGCCGGGCGCGAAATCATGCCGTTTCGCGACCGGAAGGCGGCTTTATTCCCGCCTTGGATGCTTTAAGGAAGGGACAGGATCGGGTCGCACCCGGCCGGGGGCGGTGCTAGACCCTGATCCAGGAACAATGGGACGGGGCCGGTATGGCACGTCCGCAAGGATGAAGGATTTGAGGCAATGATCCAAACCGTTGGCATCATCGGGGCAGGGACAATGGGCAACGGCATCGCGCAGATTTGTGCCGCGGCCGGGCTTTCGGTCGTGATGGTCGATATTTCCGATGCGGCGGTGAACCGCGGGATTTCGACGGTCGGCGGCAGCCTCGAGCGTCTGGTCAAAAAGGAGAAGATGTCGGCGGGCGATCGCGACGCCACGCTCAAGCGCATCACCGGCACTACCGACCGCGCCAAGCTCGTCGATTGCGATCTCGTCATCGAGGCTGCGACCGAGAACGAGGAACTCAAGGTCAAGATCCTGAAGGATCTCTGTGCGACGCTGTCGCCGCGCACGCTGCTCGCCACGAACACCTCGTCGATCTCGATCACGAAGCTCGCCGCGGCGACCGACCGCCCCGACCGCTTCATCGGCATGCACTTCTTCAACCCGGTTCCGGTCATGGCGCTGCTAGAGCTGATCCGCGGCCTGCAGACCTCGGATGACACCCACGCCAAGGCTCTCGATTTCGCCAAGCGCGTCGGCAAGGTGGCGATCACGGCCAAGAACAGCCCCGGCTTCGCCGTCAACCGCATCCTGTGTCCGATGATCAACGAGGCGATCTTCGCGCTTCAGGAGGGGATTGCGACGGCGGAAGAGATCGATGCCGGCATGAAGCTCGGCTGCAACCATCCGATCGGGCCGCTGGCGCTCGCCGATCTCGTCGGGCTCGACACCATGTTGTCGGTGATGGAGGTCTTTTACAAAGGCTTCAACGACCCCAAATACCGTCCAGCCCCCTTGCTCAGGGAAATGGTCGACGCCGGCCATCTCGGCCGCAAGACGGGGCAGGGCTTTTACACCTACAGCGCCTGACAATGGCGCGGGCGGCGGGTGTTGAGTGCTCGCCGCCAGCCTCCGCGCTTTGCGCTGCGACAAAGACGCCGCGCGCAATCGGCCCGACAATGTCGAACGGGCGCCCTGCGGGAACAACGGAACGGATAACAAGGGATATGTCGGATCGACTGAAGGCCGAGCGCGAGGCTGCGGCCGCGCGGCGGAATTTGCTGACCCAGGATGCAATCGAGCGCACGGGGATCACCGAAGAGATGATCGGGGAACTCGTCACCCGCTTCTACGGACGCGTGCGCGAGGATGAGCTGTTGGGGCCGGTGTTCGCGGTCGTGCAGAATTGGGACGAGCACCTGGCCAAGCTCCGGGATTTCTGGTCGTCGGTCGTGCTGATGAGCGGCCGCTATCACGGCTCGCCGATGCGGGCGCATGTGCCACTGAGCCTCGTCGGGGATCATTTCGACCGCTGGCTCGATCTGTTCGAACAGACCGCGCGCGAGGTCTGCCCGCCGCAGGCAGCCGCTCTGTTCATCGACAGGGCGCGCCGCATCGCCGACAGCTTCGAGATGGCGTCGGCGACCTTGGCCGGTCGCATCGCTTCGCCGCGCCACGTGCTCCGCTCCTAGAATACAGAATGCCTGCCTGAGAAATGCACAAGCCGCACTGATCTCGCTACGATCGCGCCGAGCGTCGCCCATTGCACCAATACCGACAGCATTGACCTGATCTGCAAAATCATCATGCCGGTCGCGTAGCGTGCCGTTGCAATTCAAAATATGCGCGCAAATGCGCCTGTTCGCGTTCAATCAGTGCGAGCAAAGCTGTATTGATGCACTGCGGGAAAAAATCTCTGCCTTTTTTTCGGCAGAGTTCCAGCGCCTGCTTGCACGCATGTCGCGTGCATCGTTCAACACATCCTCTTCATCCTCCGACAACACAGCGGAATCCGAAGCTGACGCCTGCAGGGAGCAAACCCGGCGGGCGCTCCTGATGAGTGCGCTGGCCACCACGGCGTGCCTCGCCTGTTCCAAGCAGGTCCAAGCGGGCGAGGATGCGCCTGGCTCCGACGAGCGGCCTCAGAAAGGCGATCTGCTCGTATTCTCCGAAGGCGATCAGGAGGGAAAGCCCGTCACCGCGGCCGCTCTGCCGGCCGGCGGACCGCCGGTGCATGCCTGGCCGAAAGATCCGAAGACGTCGGTCGTGCGCAGCGCCTCGCGCCTCAACGAGATTCTGATCATCCGGCTCGATCCCGCCGAGCTCGACGAGCAGACGAAAGCGCGCGCTGTCGACGGCATCATCGCCTATTCGGCAATCTGCTCGCATGCCGGCTGTCCCGTCACGGCCTGGGTGAAGAGCGATGTCGGCGACAAGGAAGTGCTCAAATGCATGTGCCACAACTCGGAATACGATCCTCGCGCGGGCGCGCAGGTCGTGTTCGGGCCGGCGCCGCGACGGCTCGCTGCGCTGCCGCTGACGCTGGCTGACGGCTCGCTCAGCGTCGCCGGAAACTTCATCGGAAAGGTAGGTGGCGCGCAGCCGGGATGATGGGCGTGCGGGTTGTGCCCGCGTCACGAGAGACCGCATCCGCCGATGGGCGGACGACGGGACGAACGACAAGAATTCAAAACAAGAATTCAAACGGATGAAAAAGGGGAACGCCATGACCAGGAAGCAGTGGTTACTGTCCGGCTTCGTCGCCTTCACGTGTCTTGCATCGACTCTTGCCTCGACCGCCGCCGTATCAGGCCCGATCGAGAATTATTCTCCGGTCACCGCGCAGCGATTGGAAAATCCGGAGCCCGCCAATTGGATGCTTTACCGGCGGACCTATGACGGGCAGGGCTACAGCCCGCTCGACCAGATCAACGCCTCCAACGTGAAGAACCTGACGCCGGTCTGGACCTTCGCCACCGGCGTCGTCGAGGGCCACGAGGCGCCGCCGATCGTCAACAACGGCGTGATGTTCGTGGCGACCCCGATGGGGCAGGTGATCGCGCTGAACGCCAAGACCGGCGACGAATATTGGCGCTACAAGCGGCAGCTCCCCGACGATCTGTTCCAGTTGCATCCGACCAGCCGCGGCGTCGGCCTGTGGGAGGACAAGCTCTATCTCGCCACCACCGACGACCATGTCGTCGCGCTCGACGCCAAGACCGGCAAGGTGGTGTGGGACACCAAGGTGCAGGACTACAAGAAGGGCCAGTACATGACCCTGATGCCGCTGGTCGTCGACGGCAAGGTCATCGTTGGCGGCTCCGGCGGCGAGTTCGGCGTGCGCGGCTATGTCGCCGCCTATGATGCCAAGGACGGCAAGGAGCTGTGGCGGACCTACACCATTCCGGGCGAAGGCGAGCCCGGCCACGACACCTGGCAGGGCGACGACTGGAAGAACGGCGGCGGCTCGGCCTGGATGACCGGCAATTACGACAAGGAGACCAAGACGATTTATTGGGGCGTCGGCAACGCAGCGCCGTGGCCCGGCGAGATGCATCCCGGCGACAATCTCTATACCTCCTCGGTGCTCGCGCTCGATCCGAACACCGGCAAGATCAAGACCTATCACCAGTATCACCAGAACGATTCCTGGGACTGGGACGAGGTCGAAGCGCCGATGTTGATCGACCTGCAACGCGACGGTCGCAACATCAAGAGCCTGGTCCATCCGGGACGCGATGCGATCTTCTGGATACTCGAGCGCACGCCGACCAAGATCAACTACGTTGCCGGCTGGCCGTTCGTCTCCACCGACGTCTGGAAGGGCATCGACGCCGAGAGCGGCAGGCCGATCGTCGATCCCGCGCACAAGCCGATGGTTGGCAAGCGCGTGGAATTCTGTCCGTCGCTGTGGGGCGGCAAGGATTGGCCGTCGGCGGCCTACAGCCAGAAGACCGGCCTCGTCTACGTGCCCGCCAACGAGAATTTCTGCGGCGGGTTCACCGGCGAGAAGGTTCCGCTCAAGCCGGGCGAGCTCTGGCTCGGCACCAAGCCGGAGGACATAGGCCTGAAGACGAAGCCGGGCGCGGATCATTTCGGCGAGCTCCAGGCCTGGGATCCCGTCACGGGCAAGAAGATGTGGCAACACAACTTCCCCAAGTCGCAGCTGTTCGGCTCAGTGACGGCGACTGCGGGCGATCTCGTCTTCGTGGGCGGCACCAACGACCGCAACTTCCGCGCCTTCAACGCCAAGAGTGGCGAGCTGCTGTGGGAGCAGAAGACCAACTCCGGCATCATGGGTATGCCGGTGTCCTATGAGATCGACGGTACGCAATACATCGCGATTCAGTCGGGATGGGGCGTGGATGCGCAGCGGATCCAGGATGCACTCGTGACCAACAATATTGGTATCGAAGCTAACGTGCCGCAGGGCGGCGTGATCTGGGTGTTCGCGCTGAAGAAGTAGGCTCCGCTGGCGGATCGAAAGAAGCGGAGTGTCAGGGGGCAAATGCGGCGGACGGCAACGTCCGCCGCATTTTGCGTGCGTGACGGGATTGTTGCCCACGCCACGAAAGTCGTCATGCCCGGGCTTGTCCCGGGCATCCACGGTCTTCGTGTCATAGCAACGCTCGTAGACGGCCGGGACAAGCCCGGCCACGACGATGCGCTCGCACGCAATGCGAGATCGCTATTTCCCCTCGCGCTCGACCTTGTCCTTTTCCTTCTGGTTCATCTCGCGAACCTTGGGATCGGGATTGTGCTGCCCGGTGGTCTGGGTGGTCGAAGGGGGCGGGGCATTGGCGTTGGGCAGGGAGTTCTGGTCCGGCGTGCTGGGGCGCGTCGCCGTGGTCGGCGGCGTGGTGTTGCTCTGGGCGTATGCGCCAGTGGCCGTCAAAAGAAAGGCGCCCGACAGCAACGAGACTGCGAGCGCCCTTGAGGTGTTGGTCATCGATCTGCTCCTGTCAGATCGATGCAAACGGCGCGAGGCCGCCTTGTGTTCCCGCCTTTATGCTTCCAATTGCTTGCCAAGCGGCAGGCTGCGGATGCGTTTTCCGGTCGCGGCGAAGATGGCGTTCATCAGCGCCGGCGCGAATGGCGGGACACCGGGCTCGCCCACGCCGCTCGGCGGCGTGTCGGGTCCGGGCGGCACGATGTAGACGTTGGTTACCACAGGAGATTCGTCCATCCTGAGGACCTGGAAGTCGTCGAAGTTCTTCTGCTGCACCTTGCCGTCCTTGAAGGTGATCTCGCCGTACTTGGCGAGACTGAGCCCCATGATTGCAGCACCCTCGATTTGCGAGGCGATGCGCTCGGGGTTGACATAGGTGCCGCAGTCGATGGCAGTGTCCACCCGCGGCACCGTCAGCTTGCCCTTGTCGTCGACGGCCACCTCGACGATGGTCGCGATATAGCTGACGAAGCTGCGGTGTACGGCGATGCCGAGGCCATGGCCCTTCGGCACCCGACGGCCCCATTCGCCCTTCTCGGCGACCAGCTCGACCACCTTGCGCAGGCGCGCGGTGTCGATCGGATAGCTGTCCAAGGGCTCGCCGTAGTTCCACATGTCCTTCACAGCAGGCTTGACGATGCGCGGGCTGCCGATCAGCGCGAGCAGCGTCTCCTTCTGGTCGCGGCCGGTCGCATGGGCGATCTCACCCACCATCGACTGCACCGCAAAGGCGCGCGGGATGTTCGAGACCGAGCGGAACCAGCCGATGCGGGTGAACGCCGCGGCCTCCGGGTTCTCGCAGGAGATGTTGGCGATCTCGAACGGCATATCGACCAAGCCCATGCCGAGTTCGAAGGGGGCCTCGTTCTTGGCACCCGCGGCGAACGTCGAAGCGATGGTCGGGGCGACGCTGCGATGGCGCCATGCGATCACCTTGCCACTCTTGTCGAGCCCCGCCTCGATCCGTTCCACGGAGACCGTGTGCAGGAAATCGTGGCGGACGTCGTCCTCGCGCGTCCACTGCACCTTGACAGGCACGCCGAGCTCCTTCGACAGCAGCGCGGCCTCGAGCGCAAAGTCGCATTTCGACTTGCGGCCGAAGCCGCCGCCGAGCAGCGTGACGTTGACGGTGACATTGCCCTCGGGAATGCCGAGCGTCTTCGCGACGTCCTCGCGCGTACCGCCCGGGCTCTGCACCGGCGCCCAGATCTCCGCCTTGTCACCCTTGACGTCGGCGACCGCCACCGGCGGCTCCATGCTGACATGGGCAAGGTGCGGCAGATAATATTCGCCGACGACGACCTTGTCGGCGCCCTTCAGAGCAGCCTCGGCGTCGCCTTCCTGGCGCACGACAAGGCCCGGCTTGCGTGAGGCCTCCTCGAGCTCCTTGCGGTAGGCGACGGAGTCGTATTTGCCGTTGGCGCCGTCGTCCCAGGTCAGCTTCAGCGCGTCGCGGCCCTTGATCGCCGCGCCGGTGTTGCGCGCGATCACGGCAACGCCGCCGAGCGGTTGGAATTTCGACGGCCACGGCCAGCCGCGCACTTGCATCACCTTCTCGACGCCCGGAACCTTCAGCGCGGCGTCCGGATCGAACTTGACCAGCTTGCCGCCTGTTACCGGCGGGCGAGCGATCACGGCATACTTCATGCCAGGCAACTGCACGTCGGCACCGTAACGCGCCTTGCCGGTGGTGATGTCGTGGAGATCGACGATGCCGATCTGGCCCTTGCCGAGATAGCGGAAGTCCTTGGGGTCCTTCAGCTTGAGCCCTTCGATGCTCGGCACCGATTCCTTGGCAGCGTCGGCTGCGAGTTCGCCGAAACCGAGCTTGCGGCTCGTCGCGCTGTGGACGACTTCGTGATTGACGGCCTTGACCTCGGTGGCCGGCACACCCCAGCGTTTCGCGGCGGCTTGCTCGAGCATGGTGCGGGCGGAGGCACCGATCTGGCGCATCGGCATCAAATAATGCCGCGTGCTGCGCGAGCCGTCGGTGTCCTGGTTGCCGAATTTGACCTCGTCGCCATGGGCCTGTTCCACCTTGACCCTGGACCAGTCGGCTTCCATCTCCTCAGCCACGATCAGCGGCAGGCTGGTGCGCACGCCCGTGCCCATCTCGGCGCGGTGGGCGAGGATGGTGACGGTGCCATCGGGAGCGACCGCGACGAATACGCGCGGATCTATCACGACGCCGTGCGGCATCTTGCCGGCGCCGGTCTCGTAGGCGAACGCCCGGCGCGACATCACGGGCGCCGCGAGCACGAAGCCGCCGGTGATGCCGAGCCCCTTCAGGATGCTGCGGCGCGAAACCTTCTCGACCTTGATGTTCTTCTCGAAACCACGAAGCTTCTTCGGATTGTCGATGAAATTCATGTCACACTCCCGTCGATGCGAGATGGACCGCATTCTCGATGCGCTGGTAGCAGCCGCAGCGGCAGATGTTGCCGGACATCGCTTCGCGGATCTGGTCGTGCGACGGCTTTGGATTGTCCATCAGCAGCGCAGCCGCCTGCATGATCTGGCCTGCCTGGCAGAAGCCGCATTGGGGAACGTTGACCTGGCGCCAGGCCTTCTGCACCGGGTGATCGCCGTTCGGATGCAGTCCTTCGATCGTCGTGACCTCGCGGCCGGCGACGTCGTTGATCGACGTGATGCAGGCGCGCACGGCTTCCTTGTCGACGATGACGGTGCAGGCGCCGCACAGGGCCTGGCCACAGCCGAACTTGGTGCCGGTCAGCCCGGCCTCGTCGCGCAGGAACCAGAGTAGCGGGAGATCCGGGTCGCCGTCCCAGCTCTGTTCCTGGCCATTGATCTTCACCTTGATCATGATCGTCCCTCGCTCTTCATAAGCTTTGCTGATTTCAGATTTTCCAGATGCCGGTCGGTGCAGTGCCCGCTGCGCGGCGTCGCATTCCAGCGGTTATCCCGCGCGGGCAGATCCCGGCAGGAATCAGGAATGCCTATGTCATGTCCGGATGTGTTCGATACCTCCCGTCGTGTTCTTGATTATTGAATTCGCGCGGCATCGCGACGTCGCGATCGTAGCGGGATCGCTTCAGTCTGGCGTTCACAGCCAAGTATTCTTGAGTCAGCTGTTCTCGATGGGAAAAGATTGCAACGAAGGTTTGTCAAAAGCAGGGCGCCACGCCGCGCGCCTCTCGATACGGGCACACTGAAAAAAGCTTCGTCCGCCAGAAGACCTGTGCGGACGAAGCAGGATGCCTCAGTCGAGGGAGGGAGAAACGCAGGCGCCGCGGACTTCAAGCAGGAAGCCGGCGGCCCTGCGCAGTCATTCAGAGACCAGGACTGAGGGAGCTGACGGCTCCCGCACAAGCGCAGTCGAGAAGCGGCGGTAGCGCCGCGATTGTCCCCGGGGCCGGCTCCGTCCGCTCGCTGGCTGTGGTGGAACCGGCGAGCGGGCGGGGCGCGGCAAACGTCAGGGAGGCCTTTGCTTAGGCGGCTTTGGCTTTCGCCACGTGCGTCGCGATCGCGTCCATCAGCGCCGGCGACAAGCAGTCATAGGGCTCAAGTCCAAGTTCCTTGAACCGAGCCCGTATTCCGCCCATCTGCTCCGGCTTCACGCCCGATTCGATCACCGACGAGACGAAGGCGGCGAATTGCGGCGCCTGCGAACCCTGCTCCTGGAACAGTTCGGGGTGGATGAAGTCGAGGCCGTAGAACGGGTGGCCCTTGTTCTCGATGCGGCCGTACATGTGCGTGCCGCAGGCCTTGCAGGCGTAGCGCTGGATCACCGCCGATGGATCGACGATCTGGAGCTTGTCGCCGTTCTCGAGCACGGTGACGTTCTGACGCGGTACCACAGCGACGACGGAGAAATTCGCGCCTTGCGGCTTCCAGCACTTGGTACAGCCACAGGCGTGGTTGTGCGCGACGTCGCCCTTGACGGCGACCTTGACCTGATGGTCGCTGCATTTGCAGGCGAGCGTGCCGCCGGCGAAGCTGCCGCTGCCCTGTTTGAGGCCGTTATCGATCGAGGGATGGAGTGCAACAGTCATGGGTCGATCCTCCTTGGGGGTGACGCTTTTCGAGCTAGAACACGACGACTGAACGGATCGATTTGCCCTCATGCATCAGGTCGAAGCCCTTGTTGATGTCTTCGAGCTTGAGCGTGTGGGTAATCATCGGGTCGATCTGGATCTTTCCGTTCATGTACCAGTCGACAATCTTCGGCACGTCGGTGCGGCCCCGCGCGCCGCCGAAGGCGGTGCCGCGCCAGTTTCGCCCGGTGACGAGCTGGAACGGGCGGGTAGCGATCTCCTTGCCGGATTCGGCAACGCCGATGATGATCGAGGTGCCCCAGCCGCGATGGCAGGCTTCGAGCGCCTGGCGCATCACTGTGGTGTTGCCGGTGCAGTCGAAGGTGTAGTCGGCGCCTCCGTCCGTCAGGGTCACGAGATGCGGGACGATGTCGCCGGTGATCTTCTTGGGATTGACGAAATCGGTCATGCCGAACCGGCGTCCCCATTCCTCCTTGGAATCGTTGATGTCGACGCCGATGATCTTGTCCGCGCCAGCCATCTTGGCGCCCTGGATCACGTTCAGGCCGATGCCGCCGAGGCCGAACACGACCACGTTGGAGCCCGGCTCGACCTTGGCGGTGTTGACGACGGCGCCGACGCCAGTGGTGACGCCGCAGCCGATGTAGCAGCTCTTGTCGAACGGCGCGTCCTCGCGGATCTTGGCGACCGCGATCTCCGGCAGCACAGTGAAGTTCGAAAAGGTCGAGCAGCCCATGTAGTGGTAGATCGGCTTGCCCTTGTAGGAGAAGCGGCTGGTGCCGTCGGGCATCACGCCCTTGCCTTGCGTCGCGCGGATCGCGGTGCAGAGATTGGTCTTCTGGCTAAGGCAGCTTTTGCATTGCCGGCATTCCGGCGTGTAGAGCGGGATGACATGGTCGCCCGGCTTTACCGAGGTCACGCCAGGACCGATCTCGCGGATGATGCCCGCGCCCTCATGGCCCAGGATCGACGGGAAGATTCCCTCGCTGTCGAAGCCGTCGAGCGTGTAGGCGTCGGTATGGCAGATGCCCGTCGCCTTGATCTCGACCAGGACTTCGCCAACCTTCGGTCCTTCCAGATCGACTTCGACGATCTCGAGCGGCTTCTTGGCTTCGAAAGCGACGGCGGCACGTGTCTTCATCGTAAACTCCTCAAATCCAGCAGGGCGCCAAGAACCAGGTCCTGGTCGGGCTCCGCACGTTCACTTCTTGCCCATGCACGAATCTTCGTTCTTGGTATAGGCGTCGTTCTTGTCCTCGTGCTTGCCGGGTCTTGTGCGGCCCCAGGCCTCGTTGGACCGGGCGCGCAGATAGACGTAGAGATCGTCCATGTAGCAGGCGACGTTCGGGTTATCGCCGAAGGCCGGCATCACGTTGTCTGCGGCAGTCGAGATGTTCTTGCGGCCGGAGGCGACGACGCCGAGAAAATCGGCATAGCTCATCGTCTTCAGCGAATCCTTCAGCGCCGGGGCGTAGGTCGAGCCCATTCCATCCGGGCCGTGACACACATGGCAGTCCGAGTGATAGCGGCGGTATCCGGAATAGGTGTACCAGTCGACGGATCCGTCAGTGACCTTGTAGGTTGGGTTGCCTTCCTTGTCGGACCATTCGCCGGTTTCGTTCTGCTTGACGGCAGTCGGGTCACCTGAGCCGTCCGCGACGGCAATTCCCCCGGACGCGACCAAGAACATCGCAGCAATGGCAGAGCAGATTTTACGCAAGAGATTTTCCTCGGAAGGCATTCGGTGAGACGAGCCGGCGCGTGGAGTTGATCCACGCGCCGGAGCGATGCTGAGAGGTCTAGTTGGGCAGCGAGAACACGGTCAGCGTACCGCCGAGTGCCGTGTAGTTGCTGAGCGCCGCGTAGCCGCCGACTGCGCCGAGACCGGCGGTCGGATCGGTCAGGCCTGCCGCCAGACCGATGCCGGCCCAGCCGCCCACGCCGGAGAGCACTGCGACATACTGCTTGCCGCCGTTCTCATAGGTGGTGACGTTGCCGATGATGCCGGAGGGAGTCTTGAACTTGTAGAGCTCCTTGCCGGTCTTGGCGTCGACTGCCTTCAGGTAGCCTTCGAGCGTTCCGTAGAACACCACGTTGCCCGCGGTTGCGAGCGCACCCGACCAGACCGAGAACTGCTCCTTGTTCGACCAGACGATCTTGCCGGTCTTGCCGTCCCAGGCGATGAAGTTACCCATGTGGGTTTCACCCTGCGGCGGATACATCGAGAGCGTCGCACCCACATAGGGCTGGCCCGCGGTGTAGCTCACCTTGAACGGTTCGTAGTCCATGCAGACGTGGTTGGTCGGAACGTAGAACAGCTGCGTGTCCGGCGAGTAGGCTGCCGGCTGCTCGTCCTTGGTGCCGAGCGCGGCCGGGCAGATGCCCTTCACGTTGTGGTCCTCGCCCGCCTTGTCGGTCGAAGCTGCGTCGAGCACCTTCGGGCGGCCGTAGGTCGGCGAGTTCTTGTCCATGTCGACGCCGGAGGTCCAGTTCACCTTCGGATCGTATTTTTCGGCGACCAGGAGTTCACCGGTGGCACGATCGAGCGTGTAGCCGAGGCCGTTACGATCGAAGTGCGTCAGCAGCTTGCGCGGCTGGCCGTTGATGGCCTGGTCCGAGAGGATCATCTCGTTGACGCCGTCATAGTCCCACTCGTCGTGGGGCGTCATCTGATAAACCCACTTGGCCTGCCCGGTGTCAGGGTTGCGAGCCCAGATCGTCATCGACCATTTGTTGTCGCCGGGACGCTGCTTCGGATTCCAGGTCGAGGGATTGCCCGATCCGTAGTAGACGAGGTTCAGCTCGGGGTCGTAGGAGATCCAGCCCCAGGTGGCCCCGCCGCCGATCTTCCACTGATCGCCTTGCCAGGTCTTCAGGCTCGAGTCCTTGCCGACCGGCTTGCCGAGTGCGGTGGTCTTCTCTGCGTCGACCAGGATCTGATCATCCGGCCCTTCAGAGTAGCCGCGCCAAGCCAGCTTGCCGGTCTTGATGTCGTAGGCGGTCATATGGGCCTGAACACCGAACTCGCCGCCGGAGATGCCGATCAGCACCTTGTCCTTGACGACGAGCGGCGCCGAGGTGCCGGTCTCGCCCTTGCCGGGATCGCCATTCTTGACGGTCCATGCAACCTGACCGGTCTTGGCATCGAGCGCGACCAGGGTGGTGTCGGCCTGATGCAGGAAGATCTTGCCGTCGCCGTAAGATACGCCGCGGTTGACTGTGTCGCAGCACATCACGGGGATGACGTTCGGATCCTGCTTCGGCTCGTACTTCCAGACAATCTTGTTCTCGTTCGAAAGGTCAATAGCGTAGACCTTGTTCGGGAATGGCGTGTGGACGTACATCATGTTGCCGATGATCAGCGGGCCGCCTTCATGGCCGCGCAGCACGCCGGTCGAGAAGGTCCAGGCGACCTGGAGCTTGCCGACGTTTTGAGCATTGATCTGGTTGAGCTTGGAATAGCGGGTATTTGCATAATCGCCCGCCGGCATCACCCAGTCTTTCGGGTTCTGCGCCATCTTGTTCAGCTCGTCATTGGCTGACGCGCTGCCTACGGCGAGAGCCGCCGCGGACCCAAGAAAGGTCGCCAGTAGTACCTTGCGCATAGTCATTCCTCCGTTGTCTCGTTTATTTTTCCGAAGCATTGCTCAATCACCGGGCTTCTCGTCCGGTGTCTGCTCGTGCAGGGCGGTCACGTTTGGGACCAGAAACGATGCTGTGGTGCTTTCTCCTCCTGATGAGAGCTACGGGTCCACGTGCAGGAGCGGCCCGTTTTTGTTGTCCTGATGCATCCGTAGCGACTTCGCCACCGGGAAACTTGCCCAAGAGAGAAGCTGGTTTGCTTGACAGCGCACGGCCGCGAAGATTTTGATTTTGCAGTAGCGAATTCAGCGGCTTCCGCAGCGGTTTGGGACCGCCTTCCACGCTTAGGTTCCCCTTGACGGCGCAGCAACTAAGGCGGAGGATTAACTTTCAAGGGTGGCAATGGAACGATGGCGCTCGTTCCACAAGATCGCTCAAAATCGAGGTAAACGTCACGCAATCACGGTTCAGGGCTCCGGCAGCGCGGCTCGCGATTCGCGTCAAAATCTCCGGATCAAACCAGTGGCTGGATTAATGTCCGACACAATTCACACGCTCTCGACGACGGGAATGACGCCGAAGCGGCAGATCCAGAGCTGGATCGACGGGCTGACCAGCCTGTGTGGGCATTTCGACGTCGATCCGCTGGAAGCGTCTTCGCTCGAAGGCCGCATCGACTACACTAGCGTCTCGCGCCTGAAGCTCTGCCAGATCGAGGTCAGCCAGCATCGCATCGCGCACACGCTGGCGCGCGCCAAGGCCAACGAACATCCGTATATCAAGATCCACTTCCAGACATACGGCGTGTCCTATTTCGAGCAGGAAGGTCGCCACATCGAGCTGAACCCCGGCGACATCATCGCCTATGACGTCTCCTGTCCGCATTCGATCATCAGCCCGGCTTTCACGCGCCACGACGTGGTGATCGTGCCGAAGGCGCTGCTGCGCGACCGCGGATTCCCGTCGCAGCGGATGCCCGCCTGCAAATTGACCTCACGCACGGGGACGGGGCGGATCGCCCACGATTTCGTGCATGCGACCTTCGACGAGGCGGCCAAGCTGTCGGCGAACAGTGCAGTCGGGGTCGCCGATTCGCTGATCGACCTCTTGCTGCTGCCGCTGCGCGAGGCGGACACGATGCTCGATCGCGTCGGGCCCGAAGCGACCTATGTGCGCGCGCAGTTCTTCATCCGAGAACATTTGCGCGATCCGGATCTGTGCATCGACCAGATATCCAACGAGCTCGGTTGCTCCAAGCGCTATCTGCACATGCTGTTCTCGGAGCGCGGCACAACGGTGAGCGACTACATCTGGCAGGCGCGTCTTCAGAATTGCCGCCAGGAGCTCGAGGCCCACGCCGGCAAGACCATCACCGACGTCGCGTTCTCCTGGGGCTTCTCCAGCTCATCGCATTTCAGCCGGGTGTTCCGGAAATATTTCGGCGTGGTGCCTTCCTCGATCCACAAGGCGCAACAGGGCGCCGTTGCCGCGGACGAGCATTAGGCAAACGCCAGGTTCGGCGTCGACGACCAGGGTTGGCCGTCACGCGCCCGCGATGTCTCTCACGCCGATATGGCGATGTAGGGAATGCTGGTCAGGAGAGCGACGAGCAAGACCGCGTTGCCCAGCATTCCACTCCAATGCAGTCGGCGTAGCCGGCGCGGGGCCTCGGCATCGCCGGCGTCCCTCGCGCTGAGCTGTTCGTCCATCCGTTGCATGAACCCGCGGCGTCCGTAGATCGCCAAGGCTGCAAGGAGGCCAACGCCCATCGCGGCGACCAAACGACCGTCGAGCAGGAAAGCGACCGTCCCAATCAGTCCGGCAATGCGCATCACCAGAAAATGCGCATTGAACATTCCGCGCAAAAGCTGGGCGACGGGCTGGATATCCAGCTTCACCAGCAGGAAGGCCGGAGACGCCAGCGTGAAATAGCCCATCGGAAAGAGCAGGATGATCATGACGGCTACGGCAACGCCATCCGGTGTCATGGGATCGGCCTTTCTTCTCCGCGCCGGTCAAACCTTCCCGCCAGCGTCGCACAATCATAGCGGGAAAATGCGTTTCCGGCACTAGGCTTTGGTCGGATGCTGCGCCGCGAAGGGCGTCTTGCTCGCGGTTCAGGAGGGCTCGAGGCCGAGCGACCGTGCGCTCTCGATCCAGATCGGCAGTTCGCGCTGATACAGCGCGTTGGTTTCCTTGAAGCCGATCGCGGGTTCGAGCACGAACGTGGTGAGCACTTCCTTCACCTTCGGATCGCTGTTGGCAGCGACGCAAAGCTCCGCCAGGCGGTCGACGACCGGCTGCGGTGCCGCTTTCGGCACGGCCCAACCGGAGAAGCCGCTGACGGTGAAGAATTTCGACGTCGCGCCCTGCTCGGGCAGGGTCTTGATATCAGGGATGGCGTCGACCTTCTTCGAATGCACCGCGAACACGGTGCCGCGATCGCTCTGCAAAACCGATTGCGCTGCGGTGTAGCTGCCCATGGCCACATCGAGCGTACCCTCCAACATGCCCGTCCACATCGGGGCTTCGCCGCGATAGTGGATCGGCTCGATGGCAAGGCCGTACTGTTTGTTGCGCTCATGGACCGTCATATGCGGGGCCGAGCCCGCGCTATAGGTGCCGAAGTTGACCTTGCCGCTCTTGCGCGCAAAGGCGACGAAATCCTCCAGCGTCTTGACGCCGGTTTTCGGGTTCGCCACCAGCAACAAGCCGGCGCCCGGAATGACGCTGACGAGCGTCAAATCCTTGTCCATGTCGTAGCCCGGAGCCTTCATCACCACCCGGTTCATGATGTAGGTGGTCGAGATCGAGCACAGGATGGTGTGGCCGTCGGGCTCCGAGCGGGCAACCTCCGCCGTCCCGATCGCGCCGGCGGCACCGGGCTTGTTCTCGACGACGACGGTCTTTCCGACCTGCTTGGCAATGAATTCGCCATAGGCGCGCGCGAGCAGGTCGGTCTGTCCGCCGGCGGGATAGCTGCAAATCATGCGGATCTGCCGCGATGGCCACGCAGCCTGCGCCGAGGCGCCGCGCGAGACGAAAGGCATCGCGAGCGTCGCGGTGCCGGCGGCGATGAAGTTGCGGCGATCGAGCGTTGCGGACATGATTCTCTCCCGGATTGCCGCCGACGGTACTGCATCGGGTCGCCTCTGCCATGGGTGGCAGGCGAGACAGATTGGCGCATTCGAAGGGCCGCATTGTGCCTATTCGGGCGTCATCCGGACGATCGCACCTTTCGCATGACACGCAGCCAGACGATTTCGGTCAGGGCTACCGCAAGCAAGCCGAAGGTGCCGCCGATCAGCACGTTGAGGATGCGCTCCTCCGCGATGCCGCTGGCGCTCCCAGCGAAAGAGGCGGCCAGCGCGATGAAGAAGCAGCGCAGGCCGAAGCCGATGATGTAGCGGGAGAACGAGATCAGCGTGAGGGTGGCCGCGAGAACCGCGAGCGCATAGCCGATCCGGCTTTGCGGCAGCACTATGCCGGCAAGGAAGCCGAGCGGCACGCGGACGACGGCGCCGATCGCCCGCTGCTTCAGCTTGCCGGTAGAAGCGGCGAGATCGCCGACCACGACGCTTGCGGCCGACCACATCACCCATTGGCCCTGCGCGAGACCGAGGATCTCGACCAGCACCGCCGCAGCGAACACCGCAAGGGCGGTTGCCGCCGCGGGCACAAACCACTCGGCCGGGGCGCTCCGAACGAGGTCGCGGCATCGCCGCACCGTCGCTGATCGTAAATCTGGATAGCGCAGACCAGAGCCAGCGCGATCGGGGAGGACACGATGATCATGCCGGCATGGCGCAGGGCTTCCGAGGCGCTCACGCCCTCCCGCACCTCGCAGGCAAGATACACGGCGGGGATGAACACCCAATTCCCGAGCGTGCGGAAATGTTCGCCATGGCGTGTCACCGCGACCGCAAGGAATCCGGCGAGCGCCGTCAGCACTGCGAATAGCGGCTTGATCGGGCTCGCCAGGAACAGCGCGGCAAAGGTGAGGAGGATGGCGAGATAATGCCACGCGACGACTTTCGGCGGCAGGTGCAACCTGAGCGCAGGAATGAGCAACGAGACCGCGACCAAACCAAGATTCAGCAGCGCCGTCTCGCGCGCGACGAAATACGCGGCGATCACCGGGCCGACGACGACCAACGCCCGCACCAGCTCGCCGGTCTTGATTTCCCGGGCGAGGAGGTCGCGCAGGTTGGCAGTAGTGGTCGGGGAATTCACGGGGCACCGAAAGGGCGAATGAGAACGCAGACATCATACGGTGCGGGGCGCCACTAAGCGAGTGGATGCCGTCAGGTTGATTCAAGAGATGCGCCGTCGCCGCTCCACACTCCGTCATTGCGAGCGTAGCGAAGCAATCCAGTCTTTCTCTGGAGGGACTCTGGATTGCTTCGCTACGCTCGCAATGACGATGTTGATGCAGTTGCGGGCGAAGATTTAAGTCTCGAGACTGGACACAGCGGGAAGCGAGAGCGTCAACGCTGAATGATCTTCATCCAGACGTCGCCGAGGACCGCAGGCTCCCGCGGCGGCAGATAGGTCAGCCCCGCCTGCCTGCCGAATTCGGCGATCTTGCCCTCGGCAGCAAGCCCGGTCAGCGCCTTGTTGACGGCGTCGATCAGCGCGGGATCGCTGGCCAGCCCGACATAGCCGCGATTGGCCCCGATCGGATAGTAGTAGCCGGACGCGGTGATCGCCGTATCGGGGTGCGCGGCGCGGTGGGAGTCGAGGCGGCCGAGGTCGATCAGCGTCGCGTCATAATCGCCACGGGCAAGTGCGCCGAGGAGATCATCGCGGCCGGGGACGAGATGCGTGATGTCGTCGATCAGGCGCCCCTTGTCGAAGGTCATGAGGATCGCATCGCCCAGCGAGCCGCTCTCGATAACGAGGCGCAGGCCGGCGAGGTCGCCGATATCGCCGATCTTGCGACCCCGCGCCTTCGGTCCGAGCACGACCGTCATCGGCGAGTAGACATAGGGCTGGCTCGGTGCGAGCACGCCGAGCGCGACGCGGCGGCGCCGGTCGTCGCGCGTGGCGCCGGCAAAATCCGGCAGGCGCGCCGTTTTCATGCCGGGCTTGACCAGGGAGTCCGTCGTCAGAGCGTAGCCGCCGACGAGCGAGCAGCGCCCGTCGGACAGCAGCGCATTGGCCTCGAGCTGCGGGCTCGAATCCTCATCCAGCTTGCTCTCGAACCACTGGATCGTCAGCGGCCGTCCGAGCCGGTCGGCGAGCGCCTGCGCCAGCAGCACGTCGAATCCCGAGTCCGGCTTGCCTTTGTGATGCACCGAGAGCGGTGGCCGGTCCTCGTCGAGACAAATCTTGAGCGGATCGTCGGCCGCGCGTGCAGCCGTGGCCGCCGCCGCGAGGATCGCGGCAATGCTCCAAGCGACCAGCCAGCGCGTCATGGTTTTCTCCGGCTCGAGACGAAGGCCCAGAGATTCCCGATCTCCTCGTCGCTGAGAATATCGGCCCAGGGCGGCATCTTGTTGTTCTTGCCGTTCTTCACGGTGGTGACGAAGCGCGTCTTGTCGTCGGGGAAGGCGCGCAGGTCCGGCGTGATGGTGCCGGGATTCATCATGTTGGGGCCGTGGCAGTGCGAGCATTTCTCGGCATAGGTCGACTTGCCGTGGTCGATCTGCGCCTGCACGGGATTGCCGGTTGAGTCATCCGCGGCACGAACGGTCGCCGCAAGTGCGACCGTCAGCACCGCGACGGTGGCGAGGATCGCCACCGTCTTGTGGGATAGCATTCTCAGCATCGTGCCGTGGTTATTGCTTGACCGCAAAAACCCAAAGCGAGCCGCCGGGCGGCACTTTGGCCAGCCGTTCGTCGCCGGAGAACAGCGAGTAGACGCCGCCATAGCCGCTTGTCACCGCGACATACTGCACGCCGTCCTGCTGCCAGGTCACCGGTTGTCCCTCGATGCCCGAGCCGGTCTGGAACTGCCAGAGCTTCTTGCCGGTGTCGGCATCGAAGGCCTCGAACTCCCCGGTCAGCGCGCCCGAGAACACGACGCCGCCCGCGGTCGACAGCACGCCGGAGAAGCGCGGGATGTCGCTTGGTGCTTCCCACTTCGCCTTGCCGGTCATGGGATCGATCGCCTTCAGATGACCGCGCGGGCCGTCACCCCATTCCCAGAGATCGGTAAGGTCCATGCCGAGATACCATTCACCCTGCTTGAAGGTGGCGGGTTCGGTCTTGTACCTGCCACCGAAGGCGAGCGTGTTGGCGTAGGCGAGGCCGGTCTGCGGATTGAACGACATCGGCTCCCAGTTCTTGCCGCCGAGAATAGACGGATAGACTGTCACCTTCTTGCCCTCACGCGCGTCCTTCGAGACGTCGGTCTCGATGGGACGTCCGGTCTTCATGTCGATTCCGGTCGCCCAGTTGACCTTTACGTAAGGATTGGCCGCGAGCAGCTTTCCGTTGGTGCGGTCGAGCACGTAGAAGAAGCCGTTGCGGTTGGCGTCCATCAGCACCTTGGTCGGCTTGCCCTCGACGTTCATGTCGGCGAGGACCATCTCGGCCACGCTGTCATAGTCGAACGGATTGTTGGGCGAGAACTGGTAGTGCCACTTGATCTTGCCGGTCTTGGGATCCATCGCCAGCACGGAGCAGGTGTAGAGGTTGTCGCCCGGGCGCACTGCGGAATTGAACGGGCCGGGATTGCCGATGCCCCAATAGACCGTGTTCAGCTCGGGATCATAGGAGCCTGTAATCCAGGTCGAGCCACCGCCGAGCTTCCACGTATCGCCCTTCCAGGTGTCGCCGCCGGGCTCGTCCGGGGAGGGGATCGAATGGGTGCGCCACAGGTGCTTGCCCGTGGCCGGATCCCAGCCGTCGATGAAGCCGCGGGTGCCGAACTCGGCGCCGGAGATGCCGGTGATCACGACGCCGTCGGCGACCAGCGGCGCCACCGTCATCGAATATCCCTCCTTGATGTCGGCCGCCTTCTGCCGCCACAGCTCCTTGCCGTCCTTGGCGTCGAGCGCGATCACGTTGGCATCGAGCGTGGTGCGGAACACCTTGCCCTCATAGAGCGCGGCGCCGCGATTGATGATGCCGCAGCAGACGATGCGCGGCGTTTCGGCAGGATACTCGACCTTGGATTTCCAGATCTGCTTGCCGGTCTTGGCGTCGACCGCCATGGTCGCGTTGTGCGACGTCACGTAGATCACGCCCTGGTACACCAGCGGCTGCGATTCCTCGCTGCGATCGTCGTTGAAAGAGTAGTTCCAAACCGGGACAAGGTTCTTGACGCTGTCCTTGTTGATCTGGTTCAGCGTCGAGAAACGCTGGAGATTGTAGCCCATCCCGTAGTTGAGAACGTTCGATGTATCGGTCGCACCCTTGACCAGCTGCTCGCTGGTTTGTGCATTTGCACAAGACGATGCAAGCATGACGAGGCCCGCGGCCATCGCAAAGCGTTTCATCCGTTCCTCCCAATATGCGCGCCTATTGACGCTGCGACAGCAACACTCCGCCCGAATGCAAAACGCGTCAATACGAAAGTCGTATCTGGGACGCCGATATGGTGGGCGACCGGATGTCGTCACCTGACGGAGACCTGACAAGCCATGCTCACTTGTGCGCAGGCGCTGAAGAAATTCCGCGGCATGATGCAGAGCGCGTGCGCGACGGCAGCGGTCGGGCCGACGGGTTCCGCAAGTTGTGCCGAGCGCAGGCTGCAATTCGGGGCTTGAACCGAGGCTCGCTTGTGGACTTATGTCGTTTCGATCCGGTTCGAATCGGAGCTCTTGGTGAGGGAGATTTTCATGATATCGCGTCGCTCTGTTGCACTTGCGCTCACAATTGCGCTGCTGTCCGGTCCGGCATGGTCGGCCTCCGGCACCCCGGTCAAGACGTTCGATACCGACAATGACAGCACGCTCGATCTTGCCGAGGTGAAGAAAGCGGCGGCCGCGTCGTTCGCGAAGCTCGATCCCGATCACGACGGCACGCTCGATGCCCGCGAGTTGCGCGGACGGTTAACGGCAAAAGAACTCGCCGCCGCCGATCCCGATCGCGACGGGACTCTCACGCTCGACGAATATCTCTCGGTGGTGGAGCAGCGCTTCAACGCAGCGAATCCCGACAAGGATGGAACGCTGGATGGGAAGGAGCTGAACTCGCGCGCCGGCCGTGCGCTGCTGCGCTTGTTGCGGTGAGAACAGCGCCGCTTGACTGGGAGCGAAGGCGAGTTGCCCGAGAGAGAAATTTGCAAGCGCGATGCGGCAGTTCGCTGTGTCGACGGCGCGATTCCAGACTTGCGCTGTGACTGACGCAGCCCTAGGTTTTGGCCGGCGCGATGTCGCGCTCAATCCCTTGGGAGTCCCCGAATGGCCTGGAAAGCTCCGAAGATCGTGGAAGTGCCGGTCGGCATGGAAATCAACATGTACGCCTGCGCTTTGCGCAAGTAAGACCACAAGTAAGACTGACGACCTGCCGCGGCTTCGATGGCAACCACCGTCGAAGCCGTGGTAGTGTCGGGGATGCGCGCGAGAGCCCATACATTCTGGACCATAGCCGCCTGCACCGTCGCGCTCGCGCCGGTATGCGTCAGCGCCGAAGAGGGCTTTGATACCGAGCACATCTTCGGCTTCATGATCGGCACCGATGTCGGCAATCCCGGCGAGCGCGAATTCCAGACCCAAACGACAGGACGATTCGGCAAAGGCGGCGGGACCTATCGCGCCCTGTCGCAGGAGGTCGAGATCGAGATCGTGCCGCTGCCGAACTTCCGGATCGAGGTCGGCGGCACCGCCACGCTGCACGACATCACCGGCGTCCCCGATATCGGCGACCGCCGCCAGTTCAATTTTCAGGGCGCTTCGCTCGACCTGCGCTATCGCCTGCTCGATCGCGAGCGCGCGCCAATCGGGTTGACTGTCGCCGCCGAACTCCATGGCGACCGCATCGACGAGACCTCGGGCGCAAAAGGGCGGATGTACGGTACCGATTTCACGCTCGCCTTCGATCGCGAGCTGATCCCGAACTTCGCGATCGGGGCGCTCAACCTGATCTATCAACCCGAATGGGCACGCTTCGAGATGGCGGGACGGTCCGAAAAGAGCTCGACGATCGGCGCGGCCTTCGCCGGCCTCGTGCGGGTGCGTCCCGACGTGCTGCTCGGCGGCGAGGTGCGCTACTTCCGGCAGTATGAAGGCATCGGCCTCGGCGAGTTCGCAGGCCAGGCCCTCTTCGTCGGTCCGACCGCTTATTTCCAGCTTTCCGAGCGCTCGCGCCTGACCATGAGCTGGAGCATGCAGGCCTGGGGCCGTCCGGCCGGGTCGGGCGGCAATCTTGACCTCGTCAATTTCGAGCGCCACCAGGCGAGGCTGGTGTTTGGGGTCAATTTCTAACGCTCGCGCCCCGGTTGCGGGGAGAGGCGACGGGGCAATTCCCGTTTTATTTCTCGCGGCCGGATTGAAACTTCCCGCTGCTCGGAGCGTAACCTTTTGTGCTAATCTTCATCGCCTCTGCGAGGATCCCGGCATGAACCCGATCGACCTGGTGGTGACTGTGTGTGCGGTGCTCTCGCCTGCGACCTGCGAGGAGCAGCATCTGGTGTTCAACTATGCGGGGTCGCCGACGCAATGCGCGATGGCTGCGCCGCCCTATATCGCGCAATGGGTTGGCGACCATCCGAAGTGGCAGGCGGTGCGGTGGCGCTGCGAATACCCGCACCCGAACGACAAGGCGTGAGCCGCCGGCGTTACTTCGTGCAGTCCTTCAGATCCTTGTCGGCGATCGAGAATACCGCATCCGCCTTGATCTCGATGTCGCGCACGATGCACTGCCGGGTATTGGGATAGCTGACCCTGGCGTCGTAGCGGCCGGGCTCGACGCCGGTGATGCGCAGCCGCTCGTCGTGGTCGACCTCCTTGTCCTTGTCGTTCAGGCACTGGTTCGGCCCCCACTCGATCTTCCCGGCTGGCGAGAGCTGGAAGCCGGAGATCGTTTCCGTCGTCAGATTCCAGAGCCGGATACCCTTGCCCTTGGCCTGCGCGAGCGCCGCGCCCGGCATCGCAACCAACAGGATGCCGATCGCAATCAGCGTACGCCGCATGGTGAACCTCCCGCGAAGATGTCGTTGGTCCAATTGACCATGAGTTCTCATTTCGATTCAAGCTGCAACGCCGCGAGCTCGGCCCTGATCCGGCCGAGCTCGGCCTCGCTGCGCTCCGCGCGCGGGATGGCAATCGGCACCTCCCGCACGATGCGCGCCGGTCGCGGCGACAGCAAGAACAGGCGGTCGCCGAGCCGGATCGCGTCGTCCAGGCTGTGGGTGACGAGCAGCGTCATTACCGGACGGCGCGCCACCAGCGTCGCGATCTCGTCGCGCAAACGGCCGGCGAGTGCATCGTCGAGCGAGGCGAGGGGTTCGTCGAGCACGAGCAGATCGGGCTCGACAGCAAACGCGCGGGCGAGCGCGACGCGCCGGGCGAGGCCGAGCGATAGCTCGCCGGGAAAGTGGCTGCGGTGCGCGTCCAGCTCCAGGATCCTGAACAGCTCGGCGAGCTTGGCATCAGTGACATCGGGTGCCGCAAGCCGCACATTCTGCTCGACCGAGCGCCATGGCAGCAACCGCGGCTCCTGGAAAACCATGCCGATCCGCGCTTCCGGCGGGCGCGAGACGCGTCCCTCGAAATCGCGGTCGAGCCCGAGGATGATGCGAAGCATCGTGCTCTTGCCGCAGCCGGACGGACCGATCAGCACGCCGACCTCGCCGGATTGAAGCGCGAAGCTGACCGGCGCGAGCACCTCCTGCGTTCCGCCCGCGGCACTCCTGAACCTCTTGCCTGTGATATCGACCTCAAGCCGCACGGGGTCGCCACCGTGTTGCGCGGGCTTCGAACGGTTGCACCAGCGCGGTCTCGATCACGAGCACGACGGCGGCGAAGGTCAGCGAATAGGCCAGCAGCCGCGGCGTGTCGAACAGCTGGAAAGCAACGCCGATCTCGAAGCCGACGCCGTTTGGCCGGCCCAGGAGTTCGGCGACCAGCACGATCTTCCACACCAGCGACAATCCGGAGCGGGCTGAGGCTGCAATATAGGGTGCCAGCTGCGGCAGCACGACGTGGCGGAAGGCCCGCCAGCGCGGCATCGCGAACACGCTCGCCATCTCGTCCAGCGAGCGGTCGAGCGCGCGCGTGCCCTCGCGCAGGGTGACGATGGCGGTCGGCAGCTTGTTGATGGCGATCGCCGCGACCGCTGCGGCTTCAGTGAGCCCGGCCCAGATATAGGCCAGCACGATCACGACCAACGCGGGGAGGTTCAGGAGCAGGATCAGCCAGGGATCGCCGAGCCGGTCGGCGAGCTTCACCCGCCCCATCAGATAGCCGATGGCGCTACCGAGCGACATCGCCAGCACGAAGGCGAGGCTCACGCGGGCGAGCGTGGCGCCGAGATGCAGGAACAGTGCGCCGCTCGATGCTTCCGCGATGACGACGTCGAGCACGGCGGGCGGGGACGGCAGCTTTGTGGCGCCGACGAACAGCGCGGCAATCCACCAGATCGCGAGGAACAGGGCAAACGACAGAAGACGCAGCACCTCAGTCTCCGGGAACTGCGTGATAGAACGTGCCGGGATCGAGCTCGGCGGCAGAGCCCACGAGGTCGCGGCCGCCGGTTTCGGCCAGCACGCGGTAGAGCACGCGCGCGTCCTTTTCTTCGTCATCGATGCTCCGGCGCGGAATGCCGTCGCGATATCGCTCGCGATAGGTCTTGAGCAGTGTGGCATCGCTCGTGCCGGTGAGCGGCGCGACCTTGTCCCAGGCGGCATCCGAGGTCACCAGCAGCTGCTTGGCCTTGCGAGTCATCGCGATGAAGCGCGCCACGGCCTCGCGATGACTTGCCGCCCAGCTTTCGTCGAAGACATAGCCGACTGCAGAGACCGCGCCCTTGGCGCCGAGTTTCGGCAGGATGTCCTCGATGCCGGCGAGACGTTTAAAACCCTTGGCCTCCAGCTGTGCGCAGAAATTCCAGAAGTTGAGGCTGGCATCCATCTCGCCGTCGAGCGCCTTGGCGGTTATCAGCGGCGGAGCACCATAGACGATGGTCGCCTCCGACTTCAGGTCGATGCCGTCCTGCTTCATGCGCGCCTGGAGCAGCAGCCAGCTCTTGTCGATGGGACCACCGCCGACGGCGAGCTTGCGGCCCTTCAAATCGGCCAGCGACTTGATCGGCGAGGAGGCCGGTACCATCACCGCGCCGAGCGCGCTGGAATAGGGATAGAAGGTGAGCTTGGCGCCGAGCGTGCGCTCGCGCGACACCCACAACCAGTCGGACAGGATGATGTCGGCATTGCCGGCGCGCAGCGCGATCTTGCCGGCCTCGGGGCTCGCAAGCTCGCTGACGTCGAGCGACAGGTCGGCCTCCTTGTCGAGGCCGCCGGCGCGGATCGCGGCCAGCTCCCAGGAGAATGTTCCGGTCTTCTGCACCGCAAGGCGGATGGTATCCGCGGCGCGGCCGGGCCCGGCTAGTGTCAGCGCCAGCGTCACCGCGAGCGCCAATGATCGACCAAATGCTCTCATCACCTTGTGAGCCGTTTCCTCTGATAGAGTGCTTTTCAGGACAATACGCATAGCATAGCTTCCGTCGCAACCAGCGGGAGGACGCTCATGAATCTGGCCGGACAGCTACGACCGATTGTCGCCGCATTGGCGGTGTGGGCTGCGACCGCGCTCGCTGCGCAGGCTGAAGAGGCCAATGATTATCCGACGTCGGCGCGTGCCGAATACGTCTATGGCTGCATGAAGGCGAATGGCGAGAGCCGGCAGGCGATCGAGCAATGTTCCTGTTCGATCGACGTGGTGGCCTCGATCGTGCCCTATGAGCGCTACGTCACCGCCGAGACCGCGCTCAGCATGTCCCAGGTCCGCGGTAATCTCGGTGTCCAGTTCCGCACGTCAGAGCAGGCGAATTCCGCGGTGAACGATCTCAGGCGCGCGCAGGCGGAAGCCGAGGTGAGGTGTTTTTGACCGTTGCCGCGCGGCTTCGCTTCCCTCGTCAAGATCGCCTGCGGAGCTTCGATGGTATGATCCGACGAGCTTGCTTGGTAGGATATCTCGATGGACCGGCACGGCGTTGGAGTGCACCGGGCGGTTGCTGATACGCCCATCATCGATGATGCAAACGCCGATGCGCCTCTAGTGCGTCGCGCAAGACGGCTCCCGCTCGGCCCGGCATTGGGAATGATCGCCGCATTGTCGGCGGTCCCGAATTCGAGCGCGCAGGAGGCCGAGCCGCGATCGTATTCGAATACGCCTGTCGGGTTGAATTTCCTGATCTCGGGCTACGTTTACGCCCAAGGCAAGCTCGCGTTCGATCCCAGCACCGCGATCGCCGATGCCACATTCCGCTCCGATACCGGCGTAGTGGCCTATGTTCGGTCCTTCGACCTCGCCGGCCAGTCGGCCAAGTTCGACGCGATCGTGCCGACATCGTCGTTTGCCGCGCATGGGCTCGTCAACGGCGAGCCGCGCGAACGGGAGATGTCCGGTCTGGGCGATCCGCGATTTCGTGTCTCGGTCAACCTGTTTGGGGCTCCCGCGCTCTCGGCGAAGGACTTCGCCAGCTACCATCAGGATCTGATCGTGGGCGTAAGCCTTCAGGTCTCCGCGCCCCTCGGGCAATATGACAGCACCAAGCTGCTCAACCTCGGCGGCAACCGTTGGTCGTTCCGGCCCGAGCTCGGAATTTCAAAGGCATGGGGACCATGGACGGTCGAGCTCGCCCCCAGCGTGACCTTCTTCAGCGACAACACCGACTTTTTCGGCGGCAAGACGTTCTCGCAGGCTCCGATCTATGCGGTGCAGGGACATGTCATCTACACGTTCCAGTCCGGCATATGGATGGCGCTGGACGGACTGTATTTCGCCGGCGGCAGCACGATCCTCAACGGCATCAAAAACGACAACGAGCAGGCCATTTCGCGCGCGGGCGTGACGGTTGCGTTTCCGATCGATCGGCAAAACTCAGTCAAGCTCTCTGCCAGCACCGGCCTCACCAGCCGCACGGGAAGCGAACTGACAGCTGTTGGTATCGCATGGCAGTATCGTTGGGGCGAAGGATATTGAGGGAGGATGATGGACGCCCTCACGTCCCCGGCTTCTCCACATCCCACTCGTTGCGGAACACGTGTCCGTCTGTATCCTTGGCTTCCGCGCGGAAACGCCTGGCGCCGTTGGACACGTAGGTGAAGCGCAGATTGGGATCTTCCGAGATCGAGATGCCGCCTTCCATCGAAAGCACGGGGCTGTCGTCCTGCGTCAGCTTGAGCTGGTTGACGAAGAAGGCGGGAATGTAGAGCTGCGTGACCTGGTCCATCTGCAGCCCGGAATTGTTGGGATGGCCGATCATGATCTGCGCCTCCCGCATGCGGCTCGCCGGGGCCTCCTCGCGCGCGAATTGCCGGTAGCGCATCTGCCCGAGCCGGTTCTGGGCTTCCTCGGCATTCTTCCCCGCCGGTGCGGAGCAGCCGCCGGAAGCCTTCACATAGACTTTCGAGACATAGAGCTGGCCGTCGCTGAGTTCGGCCACCGCATGGACGTCGGTGTAATTGTTGACGCGCACGCGCGTCGAGATTTCGGTGACGTTGGCATCCGGTCCGAGCTCGAACTTCGCGGCCATCGGCGCTGGATTACGATCGATCACCAGCGTGATCGAACGGATGCGGCGGGCATCGCCGGGCGAGAGCTTGCTGCGCAGGGTCACGGGCACGATGGCCGCGTCCTCGGCGCGATACGGCATCTCGATGCCAATGACATTGCCGCCGTCATTCATCGGACGGTTGCTGAAGATGTCCTGCACCAGTCCCGGCCAGGGATCGTAAGCTTCGTAAGCCTGCACCGGCACGGCGAATGCGATGCCGAGGAGCAGGGCGATCAGAGGCAGTCGGCGCGTGCATCCCGTCATGGTCTTGGTCCCGCGGACGAAGCAACGTTTCGCGCATCGTAGCGCGTCCGCTACTCCCATTCAATTTCCGAAAATGCTGCGGTTGCGTTGCGGGCGTTGTAGTCGTCGAACAGCTCCCAGTGCGGCCGTTCCGAGGCGGCGGCCTTGTCTGCGGCGGTTCGGATCGGCTCGCCCTTCTTGTTCGATGCCCGGACGTCCGCCAGCAGTGCCGTCAGATAGCGCCGTTCATCGGTCAGCGCTGCCGGCCATTCGCTCACGGGCCCGTGACCGGGAACGACGCGCTGCGCCGGAATGCTCTCGAGTTCCCCGAGGGTGCCGAGCCAGCCGCGAATGCTGCCGTCCATCACCGGAATATGGCGGAGGAAGACAAGGTCGCCAGTGAACAGCGTCTTCGTCATCTCATCGAACACGGTCAGGTCATTGTCGCTGTGCCCGGCCGGCCAGGCCCGCAAGGTCAGGCGGCGCGCGCCCAGATCGAGCGTCATTGTGTCCGTGACAAGCATTGTGGGCGGCACGATTTTCACGGGGGATATCAATTCGTCCCCCATGATGCGCTTAAAATTGTCGAGATAGTACGGCCCGCGCGCAGCCAGCGCCCGCGGCAGCCTGCTGTGACCGACGAAAATGGTGTCCCCGACGGCGAAGGCGGCATTGCCGAAAACATGGTCCGGATGGCCGTGGGTGTTGATGACGTAGCGGATCGGCTTGCTCGTGCGGGCCCGCACCGCCGCCAGCAGCGCCTCACCCTCGCGAACGCTACCGCCGGTATCAATCACCGCCACAGCATCCTCGCCCACGATGAATCCGACATTGGCGATGTCGCCCTCGTTCTCGCGGGTCATCAAGGCGATGGTCCCGGAGTGTACGAAGATTCCCGGCGCGACTTCGCTCACAGGCAATTCGGCCGCTGCGGCGCATGCTAGCGTCGCTGTCACCAGCAGGGACAAGGCTGCGATCACGAGAGCGATGCGAGACACTTTTCCGCCTCAGTTCAAAGGGTTGCGCGCATTGCACCGCAACAAAAAAAGCCAGCACACAGTCTGGCAAAACATGGCGCGTCATGCGTTGCATGGCTAGCATTCAAACAAGCCCAGGAGGAAGCGCGATGACGGAGGCCGGACGACATCGTCGCTGGTTGTTTTCACTGAGTATCCTGGTTGCATCTTGCGCGTTCGGCGACGTCGCCATCGCGCAGACCAACGACGCCGGCGACCTCTCCTTCGAATTGGTCGATCCCAAGGTGCTGCGGGTCTGTTCCGACCCGCGCAATCTGCCGTTCTCGAACGAGAAGGGCGAGGGGTTCGAGAACAAGCTTGCCGAGCTGTTTGCGGACAAGCTCCAGAAGAAGCTCGACTATGTCTTTTTTCCGCAAGCCACCGGCTTCGTGCGCATGACGCTTGGCGCGCATCGCTGCGACGTCATCATGGGCTTCCCCCAAGGCGATGACCTCGTGCAAGGCACCAATCCATATTACCGCACGAGCTATGCTCTGGTTGCGAAAGCAGGCAGCGGGCTGGATGAGGTCGACACGCTCGAGGATACCAGGCTGAAGGGCAAGCATGTCGGCATCGTCGCCGGCACACCGCCTGCGACCAATATGGCCATCGCGGGACTGATGGGCGATGCAAAGCCCTATCCGCTAATGATCGACACGCGCTACGACAATTCAGCGCAGGCAATGATCAATGATCTCACGGCGGGCAAGATCGACGCCGGCGTGCTGTGGGGACCGATGGCGGGGTTCTACGCAAAGAAGGCGGGATCGCTTCATGTCACCCCGCTGGTGAAGGAAACCACCGGGCCAAAACTGGTGTATCGCATCGGCATGGGCGTGCGTGGCGCCGACCAGAACTGGAAGCGGCAACTCAACAAGCTGATCCAGGAGAACCAAGGCGAGATCAACAAGATCCTGCTCGACTTCGGCGTGCCGCTGCTGGACGAGAACAATCGGCCGCTCGGCGCGGAGACGGCCAAGAAGGCACCATGAGGCAGACGCCATGAGGCGGCATCTTGCCGCTGCGCTGGTAGCCGCCATGCTGGTGGCGCCGGTCGTTGCGCAGCAGCAGGAGCCGTTCGAGCCCGAGGGCTATCGCACCGATAACTACCGCGCGCCTGTGCCGGCGACGCTCGGCGGGGCGCGCGTCCTGTCGACGCCAGAAGCCGAGGCGATCTGGCAAGCGAAGAGCGGCGCCTTCATCGACGTGCTGCCGCGCGCGCCGAAGCCGAAGAACCTTCCCGCGGGTACCGTCTGGCGCGAGGCGCCGCGCAAAAACATTCCGGGCAGCATCTGGCTGCCGGATACCGGCTACGGCACGCTGCCGCAAGCCATGGACGACTACTTTCAGCGTGGCCTCGCGCGTGCATCACACGGCGACAAGACCGCGCTGCTCGTGATCTATTGCCTGGCCGATTGCTGGATGTCCTGGAACGCCGCCAAGCGCGCGCTCGCGTACGGCTATTCCAACATCGCCTGGTATCCCGATGGCACCGACGGCTGGGAGCGCGCCAAGCTTCCGACCGAGGAGGCGCAGCCGGAGCCGCGGCCGGAGCAGTAGGCAAGAGATCGTTATGCCCGGGCTTGTCCCGGCATCCACGTTCTTCGTGCCGCGTGGCTATGCGTGGATGGCCGGGACAAGCCCGGCCATGACGCCCTGTCGCACGTGGGAAGAGGCGAGGAAAGCCTACTGCTTCTGCAACTTCGTCAGCGTGCCCGTGCCGTTATTGTCGGTCGCAGAGTAGCTCACCCTGTCGCCGGCGTGGACGGCATCGAGCATCGCGGCATCCTTGGCCTTGTACTCCTGGAGCGCGCCGGCGCCGCCTGCGCTGCCGCCGACTGTGCCCTTCTGTGTCTGCTGGATCGAAATCGTGCTGTTGAGCCGATCGATCCGGGTGACCATTCCGGTCAGATCGTCAGCGAATGCGCTGCTTGCGAGCATGCTGATGGCCGCAGCGCCTGCGAGGATGAATTTCGTGGTTCCCATCGAGGCCTCCCGATGCCTTGGATTACCCTTCGACAAGACATCCTAGATCGATTTGGTTCCGGCATATAGCGCGGCGACAGGTTAATGATCGCAATGGTGGCGCGGGAACCTGCCGCAAGCGGTCAGTGAGGCTGACGCTATTCCATTTCCTGCTGGATCACGCGTCCGAGCGCAAACAGCCGCTGGTCGATTGTGGTGGGAACCTCGCAAACGAACCGCACCACCTTGTAGCGGTCCTCGAAAATGCGAGTCTTCCAGATCAGCTCGTTGCTGAGCGCATCGACCTTAGCCTCGTCGCGCGGCGTGGCGCCCTGGAGCGCCTGGAGCTGGACACTCTCCTCGCGGATCTTGTCGGCGGCTTCGCGCTGCTTGCGGCTGACGCGTTCCAGCCCGCTCATGACCTGCGAGCGCTGGGCGTTGAGCGTGTCGAAGAGGCCTGCGAACAGCAGTTTCGCATTCGCGGTCTTATCGGCCGCGGAGCCCGCCAAGAACTCCTTCACCAGCTTCTCGGCCTCGTCCAGCGGCGTCTTGCGTGCCGACAGTTTGGCCACCAGCGCGCTGACTTTGGCGTCCTCCTTCCACTTGTTCTGCACGTCGTCGAGCGAAGGACCAGCCCATACCGCGGCGAGCGAAATATCCGGCACTTTGGCCTGCGTGCAGGGCCAATCCGGATAGCGCGGATCGGCCGCGCGTGCCGCCGTGCTCGCGGCTGCGAGCATCAGAGCGGCCATGGCCAGCACCCGAACCGTCATCCTTCGCCTCCCGCAGGGCCCCGTCGCGCCAGCCCGCGCGAGGGATCATAGGCATAGATCGCGCCGATCATGAAGACGATTGTGCAGGTCGCGACCACCGCCAGCGAGATCCAGTTGATCTGTCCGTACAGCGCGAAGCGGATCAGCTCGACCGCATGGGTGAACGGATTGGCCTCGCAGACATAGTAGAGATAGGGGCTGCCTTCCTGCACCCGCCAGAGCGGGTAGAGTGCCGATGAAGCGAAGAACATCGGGAAAATGACAAAATTCATCACGCCGGCAAAGTTCTCCAGCTGCTTGATGCCGGAGGAGATCAGCATGCCGAGCGAGCCCAGCATCAATCCGGACAGGATCAGTGCCGGCAGCACGGTGAGATAGCCTGATAGAGGAGGGGTGATGTCCCAGAACCAGGCGATGAGCAGGAACGCGTAGACCTGGAGCAGCGACACCGCGGTGCCCGCGAGCAGCTTGCAGAACAACAGGTAGCCGCGCGGCAGCGGGCTTACCAGCAGCGTGCGCATGTTCCCCATCTCGCGGTCATAGACCATCGAGAGCGAGGACTGCATGCCGTTGAAGAGCTGGATCATGGCCATCAGCCCGGGCGCGATGAAGACCTCGTAGAGGATGTAGGTCTCGTAAGGCGGGATGATGGAGATGCCGAGCACCTGGCGGAATCCGGCGGCGAAGATGAACAGCCAGACCAGCGGCCGCACCAGCGCCGAGACGAAACGCTCGCGCTGGTGCAGGAAGCGCAGTCCCTCGCGCCAGACGATGCCCGTGAGGCAGGTCATGTATTCGGCGGCCGAGAAGCCGCGCGGCGCCTCGCGGGTGGTGATGCTGCTCATGCGCCGCCGCCCGGCAGGGACTGCGCGCCGGTCAGGCGCATGAAGGCGGTGTTGACGTCCTGCGCGCCGGCTTCCGCGACGACGCGGCTCATCGGCCCCTGCGCCAGCACCTTGCCCTGGTGCAGCACCACGAGATCGTCACCGGCCATGATTTCGTCGAACAGATGCGTGGCCCAGAGCACGCCGATGCCTTGCTCGCTCACGAGCTGGCGCACATGGCTGATGATGTCGGCGCGCGCCTTGACGTCGAGGCCGACGGTGGGCTCGTCCAGCAATAGCAGGCGCGGCCGGTGCAACAGCGCCCGGGCGATCTCCAGCCGCCGCATCTGCCCGCCCGAGAGATCGCGCACCTTGCTGCCGGCGCGCTCGGTCAGCCCGATGCGGTCGAGCAGCTCGGCGGCTCGCGCGCGGGCCTCGCGGCGGCTGATACCGTGGAGTGCGGCGTGATAGAGCAGGTTCTGCGTCAGCGACAGATCGAGATCGAGCGTGCGCGGCTGGAACACGACGCCGAGCAACCGCAGCGCTTCGCCGGGGCTTGTGCCGACATCATGGCCGAAAATGCCGACGCGGCCGGATTGGATGCCGAACAACCGCGTGATCAGCGAGAACAGCGTGCTCTTGCCTGCGCCGTTGAGGCCGAGCAGGGCCGTGAAGCTCGCGGGCTGTACGTTGAAGGACACGTCCATCAGCGCGCGGCGCGGGCCATAGGCGTGGCTGACGCTGTCGATCGACAGCGCGGGCACGGCCGCCGGATCGGGCCTTGGTGTTTCGCGTTGTTCGGCGATGGGAGCAGGGCTGGTCATGGCGCGATCGTGATACCCCAGGGTAGTTCGCCGACCTGAATGGTCTTGATCACCTTTTGCGCGGCTACGTCGATGACGGAGACGTCATTCGACACGCCATTGGTGGTGAGCAGAAATTTCTCGTCCGGCGTGAATGCCATGTGCCAGACCCGTTGTCCGACCAGCAGATATTTCGTCACCTTGCGCGTTGCGACGTCGACCACGGCGATGCGGTTGGCGGGTCCGAGCGCGATGAAAGCGGTCTTGTCGTCCCGGGTCATGCCGATGCCAACAGGCTGGATCGCCTCTTTCCTCAACCCCGGGATCTCGAAATTGATCTTGCCGGTCACCTCGTGTTTGCCGGGATCGATGATCGAGACGGTGCCGCCGATCTCCGAGGACACCCACAATTCGGAAGCGTCGTGCTTGAATTCGGCAAAGCGCGGCCGCGCGTCGACCAGCACGTTGGCGACGATCTGGCGCGACGACGTGTCGATGAAATGCGCCATGTTGGTGGTCTCGGACGTGTTGATCAGCGTCTTGCCGTCCGGGCTGATGGTCATGCCCTCGGGCTCGACGCCGACCTGGATGTCGCCAAGGCGGGCGCGCTTCTCGAGGTCGATCACGGTCACCGTGTTGTCGTTCTCGTTGGCGACATAGAGGATCTTGCCGGCGGCATCCTGGGCGAACAATTCCGGGTCGGGCCCGGAGGGCAGGCTGTCCACCACGCTTTGCGTCTTGGCGTCGATCATCTGGATGGTGTCGTCGTCGCCGACCGCGACCATCACGAACTTGCCGTCGCGCGTGAAGTCGATGCCGCGCGGGCGCTGGCCGACCTTGATGGTCTTGGTGACCGTCCAGCTCTCGGTGTCGATCACCGACACCGTGTTGCTCTTCTCGTTCGAGACATAGGCGATGAACGCATGCGCGGGCGCCGCCGCCAGCGTCAGTCCGGACAGCAACCCAACACGCCACGCGCGCAACGTCCAAGTCCTCACTTTAATGTCCTCACTTCAGCTTGCATTTGCTCTCCGGGCGGTCATAGCCGAGCGTGTCGAGCTCGGAGACCTGATGCAGGAAACCTTCCTGCGGCGACACCGACACCACCATGCGGCCGTCGACCAGCAGGATCGGCTGGCGCAGCTGCAGGTTCCAATCGCGCAAGGTCAGCTTTGTCCCCTTGAAGGCGGCGACCGAGAACTCCGGGCCCTTGATGAAATCGGTGACCTTCTTGATGTCGCCGGAATTGGTGCGCGAGGTGGCCTCTCCGATCATGCGTACGGCCGTCCAGGCCTGCATGTCGAGCGCGGTCATCCGCCGTGCGTTCAGCTTGACGAAGCGGTTCTGCATCTGGATCGCGCCCCATTGATCCTGCGCGGCGTCCCAACTCCGCGGCACCAGGCCGGCCGAGCCCGCGACGGGCCGCGGATCCCAGGTGCGATAGGGCAAATAGGCGCCGAACACCTCGCTTTCGTCGGCGGCGACCAGCACGTCGTAGGCCGGTGCCTGCTGCGTGAACACCGGCATCTGGCGCTGGATCAGCGTCACGCCCGAGTCGGTGCGGCGCGCGCCGCCTTTGTCTTCGAAGCTGCGCTCCTGCACGATCTTGGCGCCGAACCGCGCCGCGGTGCGCCGGAGCGCATCGGCGAACAGTCTGTCCTCGTCATGCGAGCCGACCACGAGCAGCCAGCGCTTCCACTGCTTCCACACCAGATACTGACCGAGCGCGTCCGCCAGCATTGCGCGCGTCGGCGCGGTGTGGATGACGTTGGCACGGCAATCGGCCTCGCGCAGTCGCTCGTCGATCGCGCCGGCGTTAAACAGCAGCGTGCCGCGCTCGCGCAGGGCGTCGGCGACTTTCAGCAGCGCGTCGGCCGGCAGGTCGGCGATGATGAAGCCGTTGCGTGTGGCGAGATCGGTCGCGGCCTGCACGGCGTCCTCGCCCTCCTTGATCCGGCGCTCCTCGAGCGCAAAACGCTGGTTGAGGAATTTGCCGGTGGTGTTGTTGTCCTCGATGGCGAGGCGTGCGCCGGCGACCCCATCATTCTCTGCGGGCTGCTCGACCAGCGACAGCGTCGATCTGGCGCCGGCGATTCCGAGATAGCCGACGCCGATCATGACAGGGTCGGCCGCGAGCGCGCTCGTCGCAGCAAGTCCCAAGCCGATCAGGCCGACCAACCATCGGATCATGTTTCCTCCGCACAACTCCCCGGCTTGACCGCCGATGGAGAATTGTCTCATGCTAAAGCATGACCGATTTGTCAGGGCATGCAACCCCGCATTTCGTCCTCGCGCGCGTGAGGCCGGGAATCACGATCATGCGAGCGCTGATGTGTTTCGCCGCTTTGCTGTTGACGGGCTCGGTCGCATTCGCCGATCCGCCGAAACTCGCGGTGTTCGATTTCGAACTGATCGACACCAGCCTGCCCGGAGAGTTCTATGGCTCCAAGCCGGAGGAAGCGAGGCTCGACCTCATCAGCGAGCAGTTGCGCAAGGCACTGGTTGAGTCAGGCAGGTTCCAGCTGCTCGATATCGCGCCGATCCGGGACGCGGCCCGACACAGCAATTTGCAGGCCTGCGGCAATTGCGATCTCCAGCTTGCCGGGCAGTTGGGTGCCGACCTCGAGATCACCGGCATGGTGCAGAAGGTCTCGAACCTGATCATCAATCTGAACATCTACCTGCGAGACGTGAAGACCGGCAACATGATCACGGCCGCCAGCGCCGACATGCGCGGCAACACGGATGAATCCTGGACGCGCACGATGAGCTATCTGATCCGCAACCGGTTGCTGGCACCGAATTACGGCAAGCCGGAGTAGGTTCTTCCAAGAGAGAAGAAGAAGCCATTACCCCTTCAATCTCTCCGCATGCCAGTGCAGATGGTCGCCCATGAAGGTCGAGATGAAATAATAGCTGTGGTCGTAGCCCGCCTGCCGTCGCAGCGTCAGCGGGATGTTGGCCTTGGCACAGGCCGCCTGCAGCAATTCAGGACGAAGCTGCTCCTTCAGGAAATTATCGGCCTCGCCGACGTCGACGAGGAAGCCCGAAAACTTCGCGCCGTCCTCGATCAGCGCCACCGTGTCGTGGCTGCGCCAGGTATCCTTGTTCGGTCCGAGATAGCCGGTCAGCGCCTTGATGCCCCAGGGCACGAGCGATGGCGCCACGATCGGCGCAAAGGCGCTGGCCGCGCGAAAACGATGTGGGTTGCGCAGCGCGACCGTCAGCGCGCCATGGCCGCCCATCGAATGGCCCATCACCGATTGGCGCTTCGCATCGGCGGGAAAATTCTCCGCCACGAGTTTCGGCAGCTCGTCGGTGACGTAGCTCCACATGCGATAATTGCGTGAAAACGGCGCTTCCGTCGCGTCGACATAGAAGCCGGCGCCAAGGCCGAAATCATAGGCATTGTTGGCATCGCCCGGTACGTCGGGGCCGCGCGGGCTGGTGTCCGGCGCGACGAAGATCAAGCCGAGCTCGGCGCAGGCTTTGCGGAATTCGCCCTTCTCGGTGACGTTGGCGTGCGTGCAGGTGAGGCCGGAGAGATACCAGACCACGGGCAGCTTGGCGCCCTGCGCGTGCGGGGGAACATAGACCGAGAACACCATGTCGGTTCCGGTCGCCTGGCTGGCATGGCGATACACGCCCTGCACGCCGCCATAGGATGTATTGGTCGAGACAGTCTGGATCGTCATGCCATTTGCTCCGTGGCATCAAACCACATCAGGATTGCAACGCTTGTGTGACCGAATTCGGGGCCGCCGTCAGGCCACGCCGCTGTCGATCGCCAGCCGCACCAGCTCGACAGAGGTTTTGACCCCGAGCTTCTGGCGCATGATGGACGAGGTGTTGGCGACAGTCTTGTAGGACGACTGCACCAGCCAGGCGATCTCGGAAAGGCTCTTTCCGGCGCTGAGCAACCGCAAAATCTCCATCTCGCGCGCGTTCAGCTTCGACAGCGGGCTTTGCGCCAGCGCGGGCCCCGCAAAGGCGATGCTGCGCGCGATCGCGCTCGGCAGATAGGTGCCGCCGCCGCCGACGGTGCGGATCGCCTCGACGAGATCGTCGGGATCACCGGTCTTGGAGACGTAGCCCTTGGCGCCGCACTCGATTGCGCGCGCGGCGAAAGCAGGGTCGTCGTTCATGCTGAACATGATGATCCGGGCCTCGGGCGCGCGCTCGAGGATGCGGCGCGCGAGCTCGAAGCCGGACACGGTCGGCAGGTTGATGTCGATGATCGAAAGGTCGGGGCGCTCGACGATGAAGACGCACTCGCCGTCTTCGGCGTCGGCGGCTTCCAAAATCTCGATCTCGCCCTCGTCGGCCAGCACGGCACGGCAGCCGGAGGCGACGATGGGATGATCGTCGACGATCAAAATGCGCATAGGCGTTCCTCGCGACAGCGTCTTGGCCTGTTTCGCGCCCGGCCGGGATTGCTGTACGCTTTCGATTAGATATCGGGCGCTTCGCCTCTGTCAACGTCATCGGACAGGCGCAGGCCAATCCTCCGCAAGGGTACGGGCGAGACCAATGTGGCAAAATCTATCCTTGCGCGGGCGCATCAACCTGCTGCTGGCGCTGCTGCTGGCGCTGGGGCTCGCCGTCAATATCGGCCGCCAGGTCGCGGAAGCCGGGCCCCGCGTGCAGGCCGAGGACCAGAGCGTGATCCGGCTCGCGCGCGAGTTCATCGAAATGATCGTGGCGGACCTCAACGAGGCTCCCGATCCGGATGCCAGGCTGAACCAGATCGCACGCGACCTTAGCCGCCTGCGCCATGTCAGCATCGCGCTGCGGGACGAAGCCGGCAGTCCGCTGACGCAGCCCCGGACCGACGCCGATGACGACACCCGCGCGCCGCCGGCCTGGTTTGTCAGCCTCGTTCATCCCGAGCAGACGGCGGTGAGCGTACCCGTCTCGATCCATGGCAAGCCGGGTTCACTGCTGATCACCTCCCATCCCGATGACGAGATCGCCGAGATCTGGGACGCCATCGTGACCCAGCTCGAGGTCGGCTCGGCGATCGCGCTGGCGCTGTTCCTGGTGATGATGAATGTGGTCGGCCGGGCACTGGCGCCGCTCCAGTCCCTGGCGGATGTGATGGCCGAGCTCGAAGACGGCCGCTATCAGGCGCGCGTCGCGCCGGGCGGCGCACCGGAGCTCGCCGCGATCTGCAGCAAGCTCAACCATCTTGCGGCGACGCTCAGTGACGCCATCGAGGACAAGCGGCGCCTCGCCGAGCGAACGGTGTCGCTCCAGGATGTCGAGCGCAAGGAGATCGCGCGCGAGCTCCATGACGAGTTCGGGCCATATCTGTTTTCGCTACGCGCGCATGCCAGCGCGCTGGCGAAGCAGGCGGACGGACGCGCCCCGAGTGCGGAGGCCGTGCGAAAACACGGCAGTGCCATGCTGGAGCAGATCAACGCGCTTCAGCAGTTCAATCGCCGCGTGCTGGAGCGTCTCCGGCCCGTCGGCCTTGCCGAGCTCGGCCTGCGCCAGGCACTGGAATCGCTGTCGCGGCTGTGGCGGGAATCGCATCCCGATGTGGCCATCGAGACCGTGATCTCGCCGGCGCTTGGCGTCACGGGGGAGACCGCCGACCTCACCATCTACCGCATCGTGCAGGAGGCGCTCACCAACGTGTTCCGCCACGCCGGCGCGACCTCGGTCAACGTCGTCATCGAGCCGGTGGCGCAGGCGGCAAGCGACGGCCGCGGCTGTGCCCGGGTGCGGGTCAGCGACAATGGCCGCGGCATGGAGCCGGGCCAGAAGCTCGGCTTCGGGCTCGTGGGCATGCGCGAGCGGATCCTGGCGTTGGGCGGCACGCTCAACGTCGTGTCCGGCGATGGCGGTCTGACCGTCGAGGCACTGGTTCCGACGGCGGCGGCCTGATCGCGTCGGGAAAAATTCCCGATTTGGTCGGGAAAACGGGTGCGGATATGGTCCGACCTTTTGTGGCTGGCGCACTCATTGCCGCCGATTACACTCGTCTCAACCAACCGGCGAAGATTAAAACAGCTGGCGGTTACGGATGGGAAGGCAGGGGATGGGCAAGGCTCATTGGTTCAAGGCTATTTGGTTCAAGCGTCGTTTGTTGATGGCCTCGGTTTCGGCCGGGGTGGTCTGTGTCTTCGCGATCCCCGCGGGGGCTGCACCGGACGAGGAAACGAACGTCCAGAACCTACCGCCGGTCGAAGTGACGGCGCCGCCGCCGTCAACGGCGCGGCGCACCGCGTCATCGCGTCCGGTCGCGCACATCGGGGCGCCGTCATCCGCCAGCCCCAAGACGCGCCTCTACGTCTACCCGACCGCACCGGGTACCGGCAGAGGTCTTGACGTCGACAAGGTCCCGTCGGCGATCAACGCCGTCGACGCCAGCCAGATCAAGCGCACCGGCTCGCTGAACATTACCGATGCGCTTCGCGACAACATCGCCGGCGTCAACATCAGCGAGGTCACCGGCAATCCGTTTCAGCCGGATGTCGAATTCCGCGGCTTCGTTGCATCTCCGGTGACGGGCACGCCGCAAGGCCTGGCTGTGTATCAGAACGGCGTTCGCATCAACGAGGCCTTCTCCGACGCCGTCAACTGGGACCTGATCCCGACCGCGGCGATCCGGTCGGTGACGCTCGTGACCAACAATCCCGCCTTCGGCCTCAACGCGCTGGGCGGCGCGATCAATTTGCAAATGAAGGACGGTTTCACCTACCAGGGCGCGGAGCTTGATCTCATGGGCGGCTCGTTCGGCCGTATCCAGGGCTCGGCGCAATGGGGCAAGACGGTCGACAAGAACTACGCCGTCTATGCCGCGCTCGAAGGCCTGCACGACAACGGCTTCCGCAATTTCTCCCAATCGGACGTGCGGCGCTTCTACGGCGATGTCGGCTACAAGGCCGGCGACAGCGAATTCCACGCCAACATGGGCGTCGCCAAGAACGATTTCGGCGCCAGCGCCACCGTTCCCGCCGAGCTGCTCGACAAATATTGGGGCGCGACCTACACGACACCGCAGACCACCTCCAATCGCGTCGGCTATCTCAACCTGACAGGCAAGGTCGATGCGACGCCGACCTGGACGCTCGAAGGCACTGCGCATGTGCGCAGGTACGAGCAGAAGCTGGTCGACGGCAATCCGACCGACGCGCAGGAATGCACCGATCCGGGGCTGGCCGGCCTTCTTTGCTTCGGCGACGGCGCCACACCGGCAAACGGCGTGAACGGCCTGCCGCTTGCCAATCCTTTCGCGTCCGGGACTATCCTCGGCGAGATCGACCGCAGCTCGATACGCTCGACCACCTTCGGCGTGTCGGGGCAGGCCACCAACACCGATCAATTGTTCGGCCACGACAACCGCTTCGTGATGGGCGCGACCTATGACGCCAGCGTCACGCGCTATAACGCCACCGCCGAAATCGGCACGATCGGAGAAAACTACGTCGTCAACGGCAGCGGCCTCTTCCTGGGGCCGACCGGTGCGCCGAACACCGTCGCCGGTCCCGTTTCGCTGCGGACCGTCAATCAATATAACGGCCTGTACGCGATGGACACGTTCAATATCACCGACGCCTTCGCCGTCACCGGCGGCGGCCGATTCAATGTGGCGCGCATCTCGCTGGAGGATCAGCTCGGGGCGGATCTCAACGGCGATCACACCTTCACCCGCTTCAATCCGGTGATCGGCGGCACCTACAAGATCACGCCGGAGTTGACGGCCTATGCCGGCTATTCCGAGGCCAACCGCGTTCCAACGCCGCTCGAACTCGGCTGCTCCGATCCTGCCCGTCCCTGTCTCATCGCCGCGTTCCTCGTCTCCGATCCGCCGCTGAAGCAGGTCGTGTCCAAGACCGTGGAAGCGGGCTTGCGTGGCAGCAGGGAGCTAAACATCGGCACGCTCGGCTGGAAAATCGGCGGCTTCCGCGCCACCAATTACGACGACATCGTCGCGATCCCCGTTCCCGGCCGCACCGGCTTTGGCTATTTCTCCAATGTCGGCCGCACCCGGCGGCAAGGCCTCGAGGCCGAAATCAACATCAAATCGCCGACGGTTCAATTCCAGGCGAGCTACGCTTTCGTCGACGCGGGCTTCCTCGACGCGTTGTCCATCGGCTCCAACAGCCCGTTCGCCGATGGTGACGGCAACATCCAGGTCTCGCCCGGCAACCAGCTCCCCGCCATCCCGCGCCACCGCGTCAAGGTCGGCGTCGACTATGCCGTCACCGACGTCTGGAAGGTCGGCGGCAATGCGCTGTTCGTCTCCAGCCAATATCTGGTCGGCGACGAGTCCAACCAATATGCGAAGCTGCCGTCCTACACCGTGTTCAACCTGCACACGTCCTACCAGGTGACCAAGAACTTCCAGCTCTACGGCAAGATCGACAACATCTTCGACAAGCGCTTTGCGACCTACGGACAGTTCTTCGATACCGGAGCCGTGCCCAACTTTACCAACGGCGGCGCCGAGTTCACCGACCCGCGCTCGCTCAGCCCGGCAAGGCCGCGTGCATTCTATGCGGGGATGCGGGTGACGTTCTGATCCGGCTCGCAAGCCCCCGGCGCATGTGGGATGACGAGGGGGCTCGTCTTCGCCGGCGCGGCGTGCCGGCATGGGTGTGCTCTACCTAAAGCCGATTGACTCATTGTTCATGTTTTGTTCTTATGCTGCTCGTCCAGCCAAGGGAGCGAGCCATGGACAACCGCATCAACGAAATCCGCAGGATCATCAGGGCGTTACGCGTCAGCATGCGTGAGGCCGAGGCGATCATGCATGAACAGATCAACAGGGACGAGGACTGCAGCTTCGTCGCAGGCGAAGTCATGAAGATGCGCACGGTGATGAGTGGGCTCGTTCAGGAGCGGGCCGCCCTCGGTGACGCCGACCCGATCGTCGTCGCCAGCCTCTTCGTTCCCCGCCGGCGGCCGATGCCATCGCGCGTCGGTGTCGAGAAGCGCCGCCTTGTTCCGCCGCGAGAGATGGCACGGGCATGAAGGGGGAGAGGCCGACCTACTTCTCCGATATGCCGGAGCCCCCGGAATTTCTGAAGGCTCTCCATCATGCGCGGCGCCTGTCCTGCCTCGAGGGCTGGTGCCGCATGCACATCGAGGCCATCCAGGTCGCGATCGACCAGTACGCGGAGGCAGCTCTCGGCAACCGGGAGTTCTTCCTCAACAAGCCGCACAGCATCGGCGGGAGTCGCAACACCGGCGAGGTGCCGTGACAGCGCGCTTGTCAGCTTATCCGATCTTTTGACTCCTCCGATGATCCCGCGCGCCGGCGAAGCCTGGCGTCGCGTTGTTTTTACCGATCGGAAACCATAGCGAATGATCCTAAAATTGTAACGAAACGACTTGGCTGTCTCTGCGTCGGTTTGTCGGAGGGCCCGTCCGATGACAGAGCACCAGTTGAGAGAGCAGGAATTCCAGATCGCGCGTTACCGACGTTTGGAGCGCGAAGTGACCGATCCACTTGCCGCGTGTCTGCTTCACAGCATCATCGAGGACCTGGAAGCCGAGCTGCGCAGGGATAGCCCGGATTGGCACGGGCCGCCCGATTAACGCTTTGTTAGCGCTGATCGTGTGGATGATGCGAGGGAATACCGGGGAGACTGCTCCCATGTTGAAAGACGGCACCTACGCCGCCTGGTACAAGACGCCGCTCGATCAGGGGACCGGGATCGTCCATGTCGCAGACGGACAGATCTGGGGCTGCGACAGCCTGATGACCTATCACGGCTCCTGCAAGATCGACGGAGATCGCTTCACCGCCACCGTGTCGACGAAGCGCCATACCGACGGACGCGCAACGGTGTTCGGCATCGACGATGAGCTCACGCTGGACATCGAGGGAAACTGCCCGGGCAAGGTCGCGACCTACACGGCGACGGCAGTGCAGGTGCCGGGAATGGTCCTCCAGGGTACGCTGATTCTGACGGAACAGCAGGCGCCCGCACCTGAACGAAGCCGGCAGATGCCGCCGTTCAATCCCGACAAGCTGCCAAAGTTGCCGAAGCGCTCGCGCTGATCGCGGAAGCCCGCGCGCCAGTGCGGCGGAAGGACCTCATGTCTGCTCCTGACCCAGGCAGACATTCCGGAATTGAGGTTCGCCAAGCAACGAGAACGGTCCCGCCGTTGATCATGGCAACTCCGAGCCAATTCATCCGCCGCTGGAGTGCCACCGTCATCAAGCAGATCACTGCGAATACGAAAGCTGATCTTCCGTGACGACTCGCTCGATTTTCTCCGATTTGCACTTGATGCGGTATCGGAGACGTCCATCGGCCTCGATGGGCATATGCTGGACGATGGTGTAAATCATCGGTGGCTCAGTTGCGGCACGTCCTTGCGGGCCTTGCGGCTGGTGGCGAACGTCTTCATTCAGCTTGTAGGCATACGACATATATCTACCTCGAACTTCACAGTGGCTCTGACGTGGGGTCAGTCGTTGTATCCCTGGCAGGACAGGCGCTTGGTCAAGCGGAAGAGTTACCACGGTCTCATGCGGTCAAATCGCGTCATAAGTCAGTCGTTCCCTTGCTTGACCAGTGCAGACAGACAATCGCCCAGAGCGGAGCGGCGATGGCGCACCATACGCCATATTTGCGAACTTTGGTCGTAATTTCCGAGCGGTTTAGGGCATTCTGCAAGTAAGCGGGCCAGCGTCTCGAGGGGAACTGACGCTTCCTCGCCGGATTGGGCTGGGACTTCGAATAACGGTGGGGCTGGTATTTCGGCTTTGGGGTACCTCGGCCGACGATCGCCGTGGCCCCTTTCGGACCACTTCGTCGCATTCGGCGATTCTGCATCCTCAGCCCTCGGGTCGCCCGCTTCTCAAACGACCCGCGATTCGCCATGGTGCCGCCGCAAGAGCATCGCCCCGGAGCATAATCAATGTCGGACAAGGTTTCGCGTCGCCAGTTCGCCACGCTGGCGGGACTGTCCGCAGCCGGAATCGCCAATCCTCTTGAGGTCGCGGACGCCAAGCCCGCATCGCCGCCGCGGAGCGTGGACGGCTTTCCGACGGGCTTCGTTTGGGGCACGGCGACCTCGTCCTATCAGATCGAGGGCGCGGTCAACGAGGACGGGCGAGGGGCCTCGATCTGGGACAAGTTCGTCCGCATCCCCGGCAAGATCGAGGACGGTACTACCGGCGACCGCGCCAACGAGCACTATCACCGCTACAAAGAGGACATCGCGCTCATCAGGGAGCTCGGCTGCAAGGCCTATCGCTTCTCGGTGGCCTGGCCGCGGCTGTTTCCGGACGGCGACGGCAAGCCGAACCCGAAGGGGCTCGACTTCTACAACCGTCTGATCGATGAGCTCCTCAAGAACGGCATCGAGCCGTGGCTGACGCTTTATCATTGGGACCTGCCGCAATCGCTCCAGGACCGGTTTGGCGGCTGGCGCTCGACGGAGACCTGCAAGATCTTCGGCGACTACGCGGCCTATGTCGCCGAGCATCTGACTGATCGCGTCAAAAACGTGTTCACACTGAACGAGAGCGGCCGCTTCGTCTATTTCGGCTACGGCATCGGCATCGACGCGCCGGGCGTGACGCTGCCGCAAGCCGAGGTCAACCAGATCAGGCACAACAGCGCGCTCGCGCACGGGCTTGCGGTCCAGGCGGTACGCGCCCATGGCCGCCGCGGCACCAGGGTGGGGCCGGCCGAAAACATCGATGCCTGCGCCCCCGCGATCGACACGCCCGAGAACGTCCGCGCCGCCGAGATCGCGCTGCGCGAGATGAACGCCGGCTACCTCAACGTCATCATGACGGGCCAGTACACCGACGCCTTCCTGAAGTTCGCCGGGCGCGACGCGCCGAAATACACCGATGCGGAGCTGAAGATCATCTCTTCGCCGGTCGATTTCCTCGGCCTCAACATCTACGCGCCGCAGAACTACGTGGTGGCGTCCGACCAGGGCGCGGGCTTCATGCCGCTGCCGATCCCGAAATCGTTCCCGCACATGAATTCGGACTGGCTGCGCGTCGGTCCCGAGACGATCTACTGGGTGCCGAAGCTGGCGGCGAAGATCTGGAAGACGGATGCGATCTATATCAGCGAGAACGGCACCTCCGGCGAAGACGTCGTGACGCCCGACGGCAAGATATACGACACCGATCGCATCATGTATTTGCGCAACTACCTCGCCCAGCTCCAGCGTGCCACCGCCGAAGGCGTACCGGTGCGCGGCTACTTCCTCTGGAGCCTGATGGACAATTTTGAATGGGTGTTCGGGCTCAACAAGCGCTTTGGGCTCTACCACGTCAATTTCGACACGCAGGTGCGTACGCCGAAACTCAGCGCCAGTTTCTACCGCAACGCGATCGCGAAGAACGCTGCGGGGGTGTGATTGCTCTGTCTCGCCCCGTTCTTGCAGAGGCGCGACGAGCTTGGCTCGCGCTGAGGGGACAGGGTGAGGGGTTCCGCCAGCGCGCATTGACTCCCTTCGCCGCCTGATTCAAAACGCCTCTAACCATTCAAAAAGAGGATAACGCCAATGACCGACGCACTTATCATCGATGCCTGCCGGACCCCGCGGGGCGTGGGCAAGGCCGGCAAGGGGGCGCTCTCGGGCATTCATCCGCAGCAGCTGGGAGCAACCGTGCTGCGTGCGCTCGCGACGCGCACCGGCATCGACACCGCCGACGTCGACGACATCATCTGGGGCTGCAGCGCACAGGTCGCAACGCAAGGCGGCGATCTTGGCCGCATGTCGGCGCTGGACGCCGGCTACGACGTGCGCGCCAGTGCCGTGACGCTCGACCGCTTCTGCGGCTCCGGCATCACCAGCGTCAACATGGCCGCAAGCTCGATCATGGCGGGCGCGGAAGACCTCGTCGTCGCCGGCGGCTGCGAGATGATGTCAATGGAAGGACGCCGCGGCGGCGGCCCGATGATGATGGACAACGGCAATCTGCGCCTGCGTGCGCAGCACCCGCAGTCGCATCAGGGCGTCTGCGCCGACGCGATCGCGACGCTGGAAGGCATCACGCGAAGGGACGTCGACGCGCTCGGCCTCGAAAGCCAGAAGCGTGCCGCGCATGCGATCGCGAACGGCCACTTCAAGAAGAGCCTCGTGCCGGTGCATCGCGAGGACGGCAGCCTCGCGCTCGACCATGAAGAATATCCGCGGCCGCAGACCACGATGGAAGGGCTGAGCGCATTGAAGCCCGCATTCCCCGCGGTCGCCGACCATGCGCTCGACGACAAGGGCACGACCTATCGCGGCCTCATCCTGCAGAAGTACCCCGACCTCGAAATCGACTTCATGCACCACGCCGGCAATTCGTCCGGCGTCGTCGACGGCGCCGCCGCGATCCTTCTGGCTTCGCCCGCTTACGCCAGGGCGCACGGCCTGAAGCCGCGCGCCCGCGTCGTTGCGATGGCCAACATGGGGGACTCGCCGACGCTGATGCTGAACGCGCCGGTGCCGGCGACGCGCAAGGTGTTGGCGAAGGCCGGGCTGACCATCGACGACATTGACCTGTTCGAGATCAACGAGGCCTTTGCCGTGGTTGCGGAAAAATACATCCGCGACCTCAAGCTCGACCGCGCCAAGGTCAACGTCAATGGCGGCTCGATCGCGCTCGGCCATCCCATCGGCGCCACCGGCTCGATCCTGATCGGCACCCTGCTCGACGAGCTCGAACGGCGCGACTTGAAGCGCGGTCTCGTCACCATGTGCGCGGCCGGTGGCATGGCCCCGGCCGTCATCATCGAGCGCATCTAGCGCGAGCGAAGCTCGTCGCGCTCCTTAGAAATAAGCGAGAGAAAGTACCCGCGATCGCCGCATCACGACGATCTAGCCTTATTTTCCGGGGTGAATCGCGGCCGGCCTTTCACAAAGAGGCCGGTCGTCGCTTGTCGAAAGCATCGAATCAGCTTTAGCAAGGCTGCGTGCGGGCCTTTGAAACAAGGTAAAATCCGCTGCCTGAGGCCTCTCCCGCTCCGGAAGTGGCTAAAAAGCAGGGTTTTTTGCCACAGAGGGCCAAAAAAGCCCGTAAAACCCCGACAAAACTGTGCAGAAGGCTATAGGCCTTCACCGGTTGGTCTAATATGCAGCCGTCAACGAATCAGAGGAGACACGATGGCCACCCAAATGTCGAAATCGCAGCTGATCGAAAAGATCGCGACCACCACCGAGCTTTCCAAGCGTGACGTCAAGAGCGTCATGGAGACGCTGACCGACGTCGGTCACAAGGAGCTCAAGAAGAACGGCCTGTTCCTGGTGCCGGGCTTTGCCAAGTTCGTGGTCATCAAGAAGCCCGCGACCAAGGCGCGCAAGGGCACCAACCCGTTCACGGGCGAAGAGATGATGTTCAAGGCCAAGCCGGCCCGCAAGATCGTCCGCGCCCGCCCGGTCAAGGCCGCCAAGGACGCCGTGGGCTAACGACGCAAAGGCCCCCTCGAGCGAGGGGGCCTTTTGTTTGGGGCTGTCGCGAGGACTTGAGACGGAGGGCTCAACCCTTGCGGCGCTTCACCCTGACCGGGACCGGCTGAAGCCGCGGTCCTGATGCCGCCAGCGCATCGCGAACCCCGTCGATGGCGCGATCCAGCAACTGGCGCAGCCGCTGCGTTGTCCGCGCTTCCTTCGCTCTTTCCAGCAGTTTCTTCATCGCATTCACTCCGCCGCTTCGACCTTGGCCTCGGCTTGGGCATCGGCTTGGGCCTCGGCCGGCTCGAGCGCCGCGGCGATGGCTTCGTCGACGCGCTCCAGCCAGATGAATTCGAGGTTGTCCCGCGCGCTCTTGGGGATGTCGTCGTAGTCCCGCTTGTTGCGCGCCGGCAGCATCACCCGCTTCAGGCCCGCGGCCGCAGCCGCCACCACCTTCTCCTTGATGCCACCGACCGGCAGCACCAGGCCGCGCAGCGAGATCTCGCCGGTCATGGCGGTGTCGCTGCGCACCGTGCGATTGGTGAGCAGGGACGTCAGCGCCGTGAACATCGCAACGCCCGCGCTCGGCCCGTCCTTCGGGGTCGCGCCTGCGGGCACGTGAACGTGGATGTCGCTCTTTTCGAACAGCTGCGGATCGATGCCGAGCTGCGTGGCCTTGCTCTTCACCAGCGTCATCGCAGCCTGCACGCTCTCGCGCATGACCTCGCCGAGCTGGCCGGTCAGGATCATGCCGCCGCGGCCTGATACCCGCGAGGCCTCGATGAACAGGATGTCGCCGCCGACCGGTGTCCAGGCAAGGCCGGTGGCCACGCCCGGAATGCTGGTGCGCTGCGCGATCTCGCCTTCGAAGCGCGGCTGGCCGAGCACGGTGCCGATATCCTTCGGCGTCACGACGACTTTGACGGCGGTGCCCTCGGCGACCTGCACCGCGGCATGGCGGAACAGTTTGCCGATCTCGCGCTCGAGGTTACGCACGCCGGCTTCGCGGGTGTAGCCGTTGACCACCAGCTTCAGCGCCTCCGGCTCGATCTCGGCCTGCTCGGCCGTCAGGCCGTTGGCCTCGAGCTGCCGCCGCACCAGATAGCGCTTGGCGATCTCCAGCTTCTCTTCCTGGGTGTAGCCGGTGAGGCTGATCAGCTCCATGCGGTCCAGCAGCGGACCCGGGATCTGGTCCAGCATGTTGGCGGTCGCGATGAACACCACGCGCGACAGGTCGAAGGGCACGCCCAGGTAATTGTCCCGGAACGTCCCGTTCTGCTCGGGGTCGAGCACCTCCAGCATTGCGGCGGAAGGGTCGCCCTGCACGCCGCGGCCCATCTTGTCGATCTCGTCCAGCATCATGACGCAGTTGCGGGTGCCGGCCTTCTTGATGCCCTGAATGATGTTGCCGGGCAGCGCGCCGATATAGGTGCGCCGATGGCCGCGGATCTCGGCCTCGTCATGCACGCCGCCGAGGCTGACGCGCACGAAGGGGCGATCCATCGCGCGTGCGATGGATTGGCCGAGCGAGGTCTTGCCGACGCCGGGCGGTCCGACGAAGCACAGGATCGGCGCCTTGCCCTGCGGCGCCAGCTTGCGCACCGCCAGATATTCGATGATCCGGCTCTTGATCTTCTCCAGGCCAAAATGATCGGCGTCGAGGATGCGGCGCGCTTCCTTGATGTCGATCGGCTTCTCCGCGGGCAACGCCCACGGCAACTCGATCAGCCAGTCCAGGTAAGTGCGGACCATGCCGGCCTCGCCCGCGGCCTCCGGCATGCGCTCGTAGCGGCGCAGCTCCTTCTTCGCATGTGCATCGGCCTCGGGCGGCATGTTGGCCTTGGCGATGGCAGCGGTCAGCTCGGCGACCTCGGCCGCTTTGCCGTCGCCTTCGCCGAGCTGGCGCTGGATGGTCGCCATCTGCTCGCGCAGGATCGCTTCGCGCTGCCGCTCGTCGAAGCTGGCGCGGGTCTGCTGGCCGATCTCGTTGCTGATGCGCAGCACCTCCAGCCGTTCAGCCAGATGCTTCGACACCTTCTCGACACGCAGAGCGAGGTCGATGGTCTCCAGCACCTCCTGCTTGTCCTGCGGCTTGATGTCCATGAACGAGGTCGCCAGGTCCGCCAGCGCACCGGGCGCGGTGGTGCCCTGGAACATCGCGATCAGCTCGGGCGGCGCCTGCGGCAGCAGCTCGATCGCCTCGATGGCCTGGCGCTGCAGGTTCAGCCCGCGGGCCTCGATCTCGGGCGTGCTGGTGGTCGGCTCCGGAATCTGCTGGATTCGCGCGGCCGGGAACGGCGTCCCCGGCAGGAAGTCGAGGATGCGCGCACGCTGCACGCCCTGGCAGACGATATGATGGGTGCCGTCGGGCGCGGTGATGTAGCGTACGATGTTGGCGATGGTCGCGACCCGATAGAGGTCGTCCGGCCCGGGCTCCTCGGTCTCGGGGCTGCGTTGCAGGACGATGCCGACCGGCCGCTGCTCGCGTAGCGCCTGTTGCGCGGCGGCAACCGACTTCGGCCGCGCGATCGCGATCGGCGCGATGGCGCCGGGGAATAGCACCATCTCGCGCACGGGAATGATGATCAGCGCGTCTTCGGGAATCTTCACGTCGGAATTGCTCTGGGGATTGGTCGGTGCGGTATTCACTGGTTCGGTGGCCATGATCGACCTCAGGATTTGGCGAGGCGCAGCGCGACGCAGCCGTCCATCACGAAGCGGCTGATGGCGTAGCGGCCAACGGGCAATGCAATGCTGCGCTCAAAACGCCCCTGCGGCAGCTCAAGCCGATGGATGCGGGCGTTGCGAAGCTCCGGCGGAAGGGTGCGCTGGCCGGAGATGACGAGCACGCCGTCATGGATGACAGTCTCGACATTGTCGGGATTGACGCCGGGAAGCGCGACCAGGATCAGGAGCTCATGCTCGGTTTCGAGCACGTCGATCGGTGGCTCCCAGCAGGCGTCCTGCCGGCCGAACTGCTGGCGCAGCCGTTCGGCGCGGGTGAGCGAGTCCAGGGCTTCGGACAACATCCAGTCGAGGGGATTTTTGGGTTGCATGATGCGGGCTCGGCGGTGGGGAACGCTGAATATGGGGCCGGTTCCCGAAAATTCCAGTCCGGCGGCGCGCAGGTGCCATGCGGATCGTGCGATCCGAAAAGACAAGCGCCGCGGCCTTTCGGGCCGCGGCGTTTCGTCGTCGCGCGATGTGTGGCTCAGGCCGCCTGGCGGTATTCCTCTTCCGCCTCGAGGTTGATCACGGAGGTGGCGAGCTCGGTCAAGGTGTGATCGGTCGCCTCTTCCTCGTCCAGCGTCGCCTGGAGCAGCCTCGCGGCGTCCTGCATGCCGAGCTCCTCGGCCCAGGTGCGCAGCGTGCCGTAGCGGGAGATTTCGTAATGCTCGACCGCCTGCGCGGCTGCGAGCAGGCCGGCGTCGAGCGCAGGAGCGTTCTTGAACTCCTTCATGATCTCGGCGCCTTCGTCGGTGATGCCGTTGATCGCTTCGCAAGGCTTGCCGCGGGCCGGCTTGCCCAGCATCTTGAAGATCTGGTCGAGACGTTTGACCTGGCCCTGGGTCTCGCGCAAATGCTTGTTGAAGGCCGCCGCGAGCTCCTTCGAGTTGGCAGCCTTGGCCATCTTGGGCAAGGTCTTGATGATCTTGTTCTCGGCGAAATAGATGTCCTTGAGCGTTTCCAGGAATAGGTCGCTCAACATCTTGGGCGCCTGACGGGCGCGGCCCGTCGACGATTTCTTGGTTGTGCGCTTCTTCGCTTTTTTGGCCATAAATCCTCCTCTTGAGGTGACACGGGAAGGCATCGCCTTCCTCAATCCTCAGGCGATCCAAGCCTTTCGGTGAACGAAAGTTCCAAACTGCAAGCTGCACTCGGCGCGTCGCTCAGGTCGGACGCTTGTAGGGATCTTCCTGCCGCTGCCGCGCCTCGGTGTTGCGGTCGAGCTGTGCGCGCTCGCGGCGTCGCAGGCGCCCCGCCTTCGCCACGCCGTAGACGAGGACCGCACCGAGCACGAAGGCTCCGATGAACCAGAGCCAGAGCAGGTCGCCCGAAAGGTGGCCCAGCAACATTCCAATTCCACTGTCGCTCATTGTGCATCTCCGGTGATTTTCAAAGCGGTTCTGCCGGGCTAAGTCAGTTCGCCAGCCATCGTTCCTGCGCCCAGGGAGCCCACCGAGACATGATCGACTTCTCCCTGTCCGCGTTCGTGACGTTGCTGCTGGTGGTCGATCCCGTTGGTCTCGTGCCCGCCTTCCTCGCCGCGACCGGAGGCATGCCCGACAAGACCAAACGCACCATCGCGCTACGCGCGCCGCTGATTGCGGCGTCGATCCTGGTGGTGATTGCCTTGATCGGAAACTGGCTGCTGCGCCAGCTCGGGATCGGCATCCCCGCCTTCCAGATCGCCGGCGGACTGCTGCTGTTCGGCGTGTCGTACCAAATGATCTTCGGCGACCGTCCGCATCGCGAGGCCCGCGAGGCTGACAAAGCAAGCTCCGAGCATGCCTCCGACGTCGCGGTATTCCCGCTGGCGATCCCGATGATGGCCGGTCCAGGCGCGATCGCGACCACGCTGCTCCTGACGGGCGATGCCGGCTACGGGCCGAGGCTCGCGATCATCGTCGCGGTCGTGCTCTCCGTGTGCTTGCTCTGCATGCTCTGCTTTGTCTCCGCGCGCCTGATCGCACGGACCCTCGGGCGGACCGGCAACGCCGTCCTTTCGCGCGTGCTCGGCATGCTGCTCGCGGCCTATTCGGTGCAGTTCGTGATCAACGGAATCTCGGCCGTCCGGGCGGGCCTGCCGTAGGGCTGCGACAATCTGTTAATGCGTTGATTTTCATGTTTATTTCATGATGCCATGAGGCGGCTGGCGGGATCACGCGCGATCCGGTCTGCTTTCTCTTGCGCTGCCACATTGCTTTGACGTACTCCCCGTCTGACAGGCGCCCATCGTCAGGAAATCGAGATGTCGATGACAGCGGACGAGCTCGACAAGAGACAGGCCATCATCGGCGCCTGCCGCCGCATGAACGCGCTCGGCATCAACCAGGGCACCTCGGGCAATATCAGCGTCCGGCATGTGGACGGGCTTCTGGTCACTCCGACCAGCGTGCCTTACGATGCCATGACGCCGGACCAAATCGTGTTCATGACGATGGACGGCTCGCACGCGCCCGATCAGAAGCCGTCCAGCGAGTGGCGCTTCCACCTCGACATCCTGAAGGCCCGGCCCGAAATCGAAGCCGTCGTCCACGCCCATCCGACCTATTGCACCATCCTGGCGATCATGGGCCTGGAGATCCCGCCTGTGCACTACATGATCGCGGCCGCCGGTGGCGATAGCATCCGCTGCGCGCCCTATGCCACCTTCGGAACGGCGGAGCTGTCCGAACATGCCGTGCGGGCGCTGGAGGACCGGCTTGCTTGCCTGCTCGACCACCACGGCATGATCGCGATCGGCAAGTCGTTGGACAAGGCGATGTGGCTCGCCGTTGAGGTCGAGACGCTGGCGCGCCAATATCACGGCTGTCTCCAGATCGGAGAGCCGCCGCTGCTGTCGAGCGCGGAGATCGAGCGGGTCCGCCAGCGCATGTCCGGTTACGGCATGTCGGAAGGGTAGGGCGGACAGAAAGTGTTCCTGCGGATCAGACATCTCGCCGACCGCAAGGGGACGAACCGCGTCATGGTTCGGCTGCGGGCGCTGCTGCGCAGCAACGAATTCTATCTGATCCCGCTGGCGCTGGTGATCGGCACGCTTGCCGGCGCCATCGTGACGCTGATGGCCGAGATTGCGCAGATTGCCCATATGGTGATCTACGGCATTCCCATCGACGTCCGTCTGTCCGCCAATACCAGCGTCAGTCCCTGGGCCGCGCTGATTGCGCCCGCGCTGGGCGGATTGGCGCTCGGCATCATGGAGCGGTGGCGGCGACGGCTGAAGCTCTCCAGCGCGGTCGACCCGATCGAGGCGAACGCGCTGCGTGGCGGCAATCTGTCGATGCGCGACAGCGTGGTGGTGTCGAGCCAGACGCTGATCTCGAACGGTTGCGGCGCCTCCGTCGGCCTCGAGGCCGGCTACACCCAGATCGGATCAGGCATCGCCTCGCTGCTCGGCAAGTTCTTCAATCTGCGCCGCAACGATCTGCGCCTGATCGTCGGCTGCGGCGCGGCTGCGGCGATCGCGGCGGCCTTCGGTGCACCGATCACGGGGGCCTTCTACGCCTGCGAGCTGATCGTCGGCGTCTATTCGGTCGGCAGTGCCGCGCCGATCCTCGCCGCCTCGCTCGCCGGTGCGCTGACCGCGCAATGGCTCGGCGGCGCACCATACTCGCTCGAAATACCCAAGGTCAGCGCCGTCGGCGTCGAGCAATATCTGGCGCTGATCGGGCTCGCGCTCATCACCAGCGGCGTCGGCATCGCCGTGATGCGCTCGTCCTCGATGTTCGAGCGCCTGTTCAAATGGCTGCCGGTCTGGCTACGCCCGGTGATCGGCGGCCTCATCGTCGGCGGCTTTGCGATTGTCACGCCGCAGGTGCTGGCGGCCGGCCACGGCGCGATGGTGCTCGATCTCTTTCACGACATGACGATCGGCCTGATCGCGCTGATCATCGCCTTGAAGGTGACGGCCTGCCTGATCTCGCTCGCCTCCGGCTTCCGCGGCGGGCTGTTCTTTGCCTCGCTGTTCGTCGGCAGCCTGATCGGAAAGTTCTTTTCCGCGGTGCTGCTCTTGATCAGCCCGAACTTCGTGATCGATCCGCTGGTCGCGATGCTGACGGGCATGGCGACGCTCGGCGTCGCCATCGTCGGCGGTCCCTTGACCATGTCGTTCCTCGTGCTCGAGATGACCCGCAACGTCGACGTTACCGCCGTGGTGCTCGCCGGCTGCATCGTGACCTCGATCTGCGTCCGCTTCATGTTCGGGCACTCCTTCTCGACCTGGCGCCTGCATCTGCGCGGCGAGACCATCCGCAGCGCCAACGACGTCGGCTGGCTGCGCAACCTCACCGTCGAGCGGCTGATGCGCTCCGATGTCGGCAAGGTGCCGTCGACCACCACGATCGCCGCGGTCCGCCGGGAATTCGCGCTGGGCTCGCGGCCCGGGATCGTCATCGTCAACAATGCGGACGAATATGTCGGCCTCGTCCTGCTGCCCGACCTGTTCTCCGGCGACCTCGACAGCATCGCCGACGAGATCCAGGTGATCGAGCTCGCGCGCTTGACCGAGATCGTGCTGATCCCGGAAATGAACGTGAAGTCGGCGATGGCGGTGTTTGACGAGGCGGAGGCCGAGATGCTGGCGGTGGTCGATTCCACCGACAGCCGCAAGGTGGTCGGCTTCCTCACCGAGACCTTCGCGCGCCGCCGCTATGTCGAGGAGATCGACAAGGCGACGCGCGGCGTGCTCGGGGCGCTGTCGTAAGGTCACGCGGAAGCGGGACGACGTGCGTCATGCGCCGCCGTCCGCGCCTTCTACCGGCCCGGTTGGGAGGGAGCCGTGACGACGCTAGCCACGATCCGGCGGACCAGTGGCAACACCATCAGCAGCGTCGGAAAGGCGACGAGCCATGACAGCGCCCAGGCGCCCGGCCAGGTCGCGAGAAACGCCGGCGTTGCGCCGAGGCTTCGAAGCGTCGAAATGACCGACACCACGGCCGTCATGAGGATGGACAGCACGAATGGCATCACGATCGGCGCATAGCGCGCCGGCAGTTTGCGAACCGCAATCATCTGATTTCTCTTTGGAATAGGACGCGTCAGTCACGGTGAACCCAAGAATGGCATCGATCCCGACGGCGTCGGTTGATGCGTTGGTTCACGTAAAACGCTTACGGCGACCGAAAAACGGTGCGTCTGTTCATTATCCGCTCATGTTGGATGGTTCAAGCTGGATCCAGACGTTCGGTTTACAATCGTTCAAAGCGTGGCAGATTGCCGCGATCGCGAAACGATTTCAGTGGTTTGCGCATTAAGTCTTGTTTGCATGCCGCTTTGAGCGAGAACAGGGGAAGGTCAAGATGAATAAGAGACCGATGATTTCTGCAGCCGGCCGCAACCTTGTGTTGGCGGCTTTCGCAAGTCTTGTTCTGATTACGGCCTCTATCGCGCCTTCGGCTGCCAACTCATCCGCGCCCAGCAAGGCCGCTGCCGCGGGTCCGGCTGCTCCGGCTGCCACTGATTTCAGCGCGGCTCGCCGCCACCGCTACTATCGACGAGGTCCGAACGCTGCAGGCCTCGCTTTCATGGGCGTGGCGGCAGGTCTGATCGGCGGTGCGATCGCGGAGAGCAGGCGCCAGGAGTACTACGAGGACCGCTATAATTACGGCCCCGGTCCTTACTACGGCGGCCAGGGATATTACGGCGGCGGTCCCTACTATGGTCCGCGTGGCTATTATCAGCCGTATTAGGCGGCTGCCCTCGTTGCAGCCTCTATCGCGCCAAGGGGCGGTGTTTTACACCGCCCCTTGTTGCTTCTGCGCGAGGCATGTCATTGCGCGACCTGTGTCGCGGGTGTCAATCCGCGCGCGCGCAAAAATATTCCACTTTACCGAAATTCGGTTTTGGCGTATGTGTCGCTCATCCCGGCTCATTCTTGAGGGGCGATCCTGTGGTCGTCACGTTCGCGAGCCGGGCTTGCGGTGGACGCGGCAGCGTTCGGGTGCGAGAGGTGTGGGCAGGGCGGATTGCTCTCCGTGAGCCCAAAACTTCGTTCCGACGAGCGGCGCTGCTAGGCTTCGTCTCGTCATCAGGTCGACGGCAACGTGCACAACGTCGTCGAAACCGGTGGTGAAATGGCGAGCCGTGCGTACGGCAAACCGTGTGGTCCTGTCGTCCAGTGATTTCTCGTGGGTTGGAATACCTGAAAACCCTCGATCATTGAAAGACTTACAAGGATGCCGTCCGGCGCTCCGTCCGGCCTGAAACAGCCGGGCCCTATTAGGCCCTAGTTTCACATGGTGGTTCAAACAGCCTTCCGTATCCAAGGAAAGTCAGTGCGTTGCGATGACAACGGGCCTTTTTCGGCTCCGACATCTTCAAGCTCCCGGCTGGCTGATCAGTCATTTACTTGGTCAGCTTCAAACCACGCTGGAATCTCCTCCGACGGAATCGACACTCTCGGCACGTGCGGGATGATGGTGCCCGCAGTGACAATCAATCCTTCGGCGAATTTCGCTCGCGCAAAATCCCGCGCTTCTGCTTCAGTGACGAACGTCTTGGTCAGGCGCGGAGTCGCCGTCTTTGCAGCGTGCCATCCATGGGCACTTCAAAAGTGACATACCACGTGTACTTCATACCGCGAGGCCGCTGCTCGTCATCGGTCCCGGTCCTCCGGGCCGAGATGACCGCGACAGCTCCTTTCTGCCCAGTCACCTGCAAACTGGCTTATCGCCGCACGCCGACGCGGTTGACGCCACCATTGGCATTGCCACCGGCATTATGGCGTACCGCAGCGCGGGCCACTGGACGCGCACCCAGCACCACACCGGGCCGAGCAACGCAACCCGCCGGGTAGGCAGTGTATTGGCAGTACACGACCGCATTGGCTGGGCCTGGATTCAGCGTGAGACCTGCAAGGCCCAAGAGGGCGCTAGCCGCAATCCCGCTAATAGTCGCTGACTGGATCGAAAGACGCTTCTTGGGATGCATGGTGCGGGTCTCCCTTTTGTGCCTGCACAACAGATACACGGATGCCGTCTCTGGTGCGGCTGCACGCAGCGTGTCCGCTAAAGGATCGGGGGCGTTGACACAGATCAACCATGCGTTCCCCTAGCGACGCGGGAACCCCACAGAGGCGAGTGCAGCGCACACGTGTCGGTGCAGCTCCTGCGGCTCAGGTGATAGGGGTGGGCTTACTCGCTGAGCCGGTACTGCCGAGCTCGAGGGTGACGAGCCTCGCGAGAAGCGTCGCCGGATAAAGCTGACCGATCACGCTCTCGATGTTGCAGAGACTTCGTGCCAACGGATGTACCGGAACGATGTCTCCATACCCAGTCGACGTAAGCGTGACAAAGCTCATGTAAAAAAGCGATGCGGCAACCGAATGGTCGTCCTCGAAAGCTATTCCCTTGATTGCGTCGGGAGCCGCCAGCCCTACAAACAGGAACAGCGTTGCAAAGGCCACCGCAATCAAAAGGTACAGAAGGATCGCTCCGATAATTCGGTGATATGTAACGAGACCTCGCCTGAAAACGGCCTGAAGCACGACAACGCCCAACGTGCAGGCGATGACCAGCCATGCGCCCGCCAAAATGTGAAGGTGGTACGGTACTGGGTAGTAAATGCGCAAGAAGAACACGGCGACGTTGAAAACGAGCGCGAGCGACATCAGAACGAGAGCAGTCGGATTGTTGGAGATGATCACCATGCTGACGATGATCGCTAGCAACAGGCCATCCGCAAACAGATGAAAGGCGGTAATGCCCATTGCTTGTAGCGGGGCGAAGACAAAAATCAGTAATGCCAGCACTGCCGTGAGCACCGAGAGCAGCCAGTCAATGCGTTCTCCGCGCAAACGGCGCAGCTCGCTTACGGGCGTCTTCATCGATGTTCCTAAGGCCTGGCGCTGACCGCAGCGCTGCACCTTTGTACAATTCCGGACGAAAGCTCAGTCTCGTTGACCTAGATCAAGGGAACGGGAGCAAGCCCAGGCGCGCTCAGTGAATGGTTAGTGGCCTGCCGCAGCCTGTTTGAGCGGCTCGATTAGCTCGTGCGCTGAGAACGGCTTCGTTGGAAATGCGAGGCATCCGGACAGCAGTGCGGCCTCGCGAACGGAATCGGTCTCATTGCCGGTGATGAAAATGACGGGGACCAAAACGCCTCGTGCTTTGAGTTGATGTCGGAGATCGATCCCCGAGCGCAGGTTGAGATTGATATCCAAAATGATGCAGAGTGCGTTGGCGATCGGCGTGCTGCTCCAGCTCTTCGGCAGACGAGAAGAGGATCGGTTCATAGTCATGCTGTCGGAGGAGCCGCTGGACAGCCCTCAGCATTCCGGGATCGTCGTCATCGACTATGACTTGCCTACTGTGCACTCCGGGACCTACCGATCGCTTCCGGGGTGAAAGACGGGTAACAGCTCTCCGGAGCCGTGGCGTTTTAGTTGATATGCTGGCGATGCGGTCTGTTGCGCCGGTCGTCCCTGCGGACGGATCAACGGTCATTGTCGCCCTTGCAGCGCGGTTGTCCCGTGATGGCCGCCGACCGACGATGGTGCCCTCCGCAATCCCCTCGGCAAGGTACTACCGAGCTGCGAAGGAACTGCGGGGACAGCCCGACGCCGGTTATCGAGGGTATCTGCTGCGAGAACATCCCCGGTTGCAGTTACGCGAAAGCCACCGCGCGTGCTTTGCCGCTGCGCCCGATGCCGACCGAGTTCCGAGGGCAACGAAATGCCCAAAAACACACGCCTTGGTCTCGTCAAGCCGTTTCCGTCTACCTTTCGTGAAGGCGGTACGTATGATCTTCAAAAAGTTACGGTTCAGGGCACGACGTGGCCGCGTCAGCATAGCCATAATGACCTTTGCAATGATCGTTGCTGCGGTATGGGCTGTCGCGTACTTCCTACAAACCGCCCCGCCACGTCACATCGTGCTGGCTTCGGGACTGGAAGATGGCCTGCTCCACCGGTATGCGAAGCAATATATCGAGATCCTCGCTCGACCCGGGGTCACGGTAAAGGAACGAATTACCAACGGTCCCGGGGACAATCTACGGCTACTGCAAGATCCACAGTCGGGTGTTGACATCGGCTTCACGCAGGGCGGTATCGCAACTCTTCCGGAAGCCAAAAACGTAATCATGCTCGCGAGCCTCTACTACGTACCTATGTGGATTTTCCACCGCAGTACGGACGTGCTTACGCATGTTAACGAGCTGCGCAACCACCGGGTTGCCGTTGGTGTTAGCGGTAGCGGCGCTCGTTCATTGGGGGAACACATATTCGCGCTTAACGGTCTCACGATCAACAATATTTCGATGCAGCCGCTGAGCAACAATGCCGCACTGCTCGCACTGCAGTCAGGCGCAGTCGACGCGGCTATCTTTGTCGATGGAGCGGAAAACCACGCCGTCTGGACAGCGCTTCACGATCCAACTTTGAAGCTGCTAAGTTACAGCAAGGCTGAAGCCTACCATCGACGGCTCAGTTTCATCAGCAAACTGACGTTGCCACCCGGCGTGGTCGACTTGTCGAACAACATTCCGGAGCGAGAAGTCGATCTTATTGGCACCAAAGCGATGCTTGCAGCCCGTGACGGTCTCCACCCCGCGCTGATCCGTGGCGGGACCCTTCGCAATTCCATTACAAACTTAGCCGTCCAATCACTCCGATCTCTTAGAGGAGGGTTGGTCCGGCTCTCGTTTGACAAGCTTCCAGCGCTGGTCGTTCGAAGGCTTGAGATAGATCAAGGCCTTGATCGGCTCGAATGGCGCAAATTGCTGCGGTGGCGGGTTAACTCAGGGTAGCCCTATGGCGCGGTATATCGACAAAATCATACAGCCCGGCGAAAGGTTGCTGTATTCGACCAACGAACACTGGATGTACTTTCTACCCGCAATCGCTGCGTGGATCGTGATGGTCGCATTTTTGGTGCTGTGGCGCTTCTTTACTGCCGAAGTGCTGGCGTTGGCCTGCTTGGCCTTAGCGGCGGGAGCCGGGCTTGCGGCTTTGTACTGGACGGCGACGGCTTGGTTCCACCGGTGGACCACCGAGACCGACGTAACCAACATGCGGGTTGTCCACAAGACCGGTTTCATCAAGCGGGAAACTTTTGAGATGAGCCTCGACAAAGTTGAGAGCGTTGATGTGAAGCAGAGCATTCTTGGCCGCCTTATGGACTACGGCGACCTCACCATTCAGGGTGTGGGCGAGGGCACGCGAACCATTACCACCATCACTTCGCCGCTCGCGTTTCGCAACGCCATCACGACGAGACCGGTGTAACAGTCGCCTTGGCTGAAGCCGGAGAACCGCTGCTTGGTGCCGTTCAACAGCTTCGCAGAATACGAGCCGGAGCCGAACCCGGAGACCAGGAAAAAGTACGTGGTCTGGTTCGCGCTCGACGAGGACAGGCCGCTCACCGCCTTTGTTGGCATCTGGACCACGTTCAACGGTGATCGCGGCACGAAGTCGAAGCCGCTACCCGGCCCGCATCACGTCTATGGTTTTCTCACGACTTCGCCGAACGCGGTGGTCGAGCCGTCCATCCGAAGGCGTTGCCGGTGATCCTGACCACCGACGAAGAGAGGGACGTTTGGATGCGCGCACCCTGGGATGAGGCCAAGGCATTGCAGCGCCCGCTGCCGAACGACACGCTCCGGATCGTGATGCGCGGGCCGACAAAGAGGACAAGGCGACGGATCAAGAGCAGACGCTACCCTCGAGAGCGCCCTCGATGCAGGGGCACCGGCAGCGCGAAACTGTGGGTATGATGACGTTTTTGAGGTAGCTCCCTTTGACCCTTGCCCCTCGAACTTGCACGGTGGATGGACCTTAAAGAGGGACCAGCCAAATGTCGGGAGATATGTTTGCTTATGGCCGCTTTGGGATTGCCGCCTTGCTCATTGCCGGTGGTGTAGCGGCCATCTTTTGGGGGGACCGATTATTCCTTCATGGGTCGGGGCTTTCAAAGGGAATAGATAAACTCGATTTAAAATCAGACTGGGGAAAGGTATCTTTTGCAGGGATGAGCGTGGGCGATGTTCCGAGATAGATCGCTGCGAAGACACTGGCGGGCTGGCTACTGAGATGGACCTGTTGCAAGGACGCACAAAACCGGCGGGAGCCGCCACGTTCAGTTCCCTGCCATTCCCGCATTTGTCCTTTTCTCACGCAATTCCAACCCGATGGCGAACGCGCGGTGTTCTGTCTTCATCTGATCATCGCGTGCGAGAGTTTGCGCATCAGACGGGGATACGGAGGCCGCCCTCTCGAGTCGTTTTCTCACAGTAGCGCTACAAAACCGAGTCGCGGCCACCGCAACATTCTGCAGGCTGATTGCTGAACTGCCCTTTGGCTCCATTAGTCGGGCGATTTCTTGGTAGAGGCATTCTTCTCTATCGGTGACTTCGGCCGCATCGATAATCGCGGTGGCCTGGATCGGGTCAAGCTGCGCGTCGGTTCTGCATGATGCGCAAAGGATTGCCACCACAATGAAGAGCAATGCTCGCGTCATTTTCATCTCAGAAACCGGAAAGCTCGATAATTACCAGCCTGTCCCGATTCAAAAAAGGGCGATCGCCGAGCGGAAGGTTGATCTAAGTCAACTCCGATGTGTGCCTGGAGAAGAGTCGGCACGTTTCAAGGTGCTCGGGGGTCAAGGGCGGCGTGGTGGCGCCAGCAAAATTACCGCTATCAAGTGGCTTGTAACCGCTTTCTGAACGCGTTGCGGGCCCGTTAGCCAGTGCGAAGTGCTCAGCCGAAGATGCGTCTTGATCTGAATCAATTCTGCCGACGGCAGAGAGCAACATTGCTGTTGGGCCAAGGCATCTAGGGAACCGCTTTTCGCCGCGGCTGCGACTGACCACAAGAGACATGGGCCGGGACGGGCGGAGGAGGAATGCCAGCCGAAGTCGGTTTGCTGCAGGGGGACGTGATGCTCGAAACAGTGCTCGGCAGTGCAAGGTTCTTCCGGCGAACTGGTCCGCATCCACTCGCGCTCGTCGCTAGCACGGCGCGAGGTGTGGCAGACGAACGTGAATTATTGCTGGAAGGTTTGGCCCCTTTACAAGCGGCCGGACCGACTCAAGTGAGCTTTCTAGACAATCGCCGTTACGCTTCCGCCCTGGATCAAACCTCCGCCGGCGCGGTGCTCGTTCACCCTGATATGGTTTCACGAGTACCAGCGGCAACTGTGGCGATCCAAACGAGCGAACCGTATGCGGCTTGGGCCCGCGTTGCTGCGCTGTTCTACCCGGTGCCACCGCCTCGTCCTGGCGTTCACCCTTCGGCAATAATAGCGGATGGCGCTCAAATTGATCCTTCGACAGAAGTTGGACCCCTGTCTGTGATCGAAACCGGAGCGGAGATAGGGCCGGGTTGCCGGATCGGTCCTTGCGCAGTCATCGGAAGCGGGGTCACCATCGGGAGGGACTGCCGGATTGGCGCAAATGTGAGCCTTAGTTACGCGGTTTTGGGAGCACGCGTTTACGTGTATCCGGGTGCGCGGATTGGGCAGGAAGGATTCGGATTCGCCTCCACCAGCGACGGGTTTCTCTCGATCCCCCAGCTTGGGCGAGTTATTCTTGAAGATGATGTTGAAGTTGGTGCCAATTCGACGATTGATCGCGGATCATCGCGAGACACCGTAATTGGCGCTGGCTCCCGCCTCGATAACCTCGTGCAAATCGGTCACAATGTTAGTCTCGGCCGCTGTTGCGTCGTAGTTGCACAGGTGGGGATCTCGGGTTCAACTGTACTTGAAGATTTCGTCCGCGTTGGGGGGCAGGCTGCTATGGCAGGGCATCTTCGAATAGGCCGAGGTTCGGAAATCGGAGCGCAGGCGGGCGTCATTTCGGATCTAGCACCCGGTGCTAAGGTTCTCGGAAGCCCTGCCCAGTCGATAAAGACCTTCTTCCGACAGATTGCCACGCTTAAGAGGATCGCGGCGCGAGACCCGTGAACGCGAGTCTGCCTCAGTTGCAACAAGAGGCTCGGCTATTGATTCCCTTGGTATTCCAGCGTTCCTCGGCTCACCCAACGATCTCCTAGAACTCACAGCTTGGATCAGCCGACGATGGGGGTGCAAGGGCGCTTGGTCTCATCCGGGCGCCCTTGTGCTGTGGTCCTAAGCCCCGCGCCAGACGTGCAGCACGCCTTCGCGAAAGCCGCCGACGAACTGATCAGATACGTCCGGCGGCAGAATTTGGCTGAGATCATCAAACGACCCGCTCACCATGGTCGCAAGCTCGTGTGCCGACGCATGCTCTGCCCAGCGGCGACCCAACTCCAAACGTCGTTGCCGATCCGCCGTTGCGTCCATAGTCCTGGACTATCTCCGCGTCCGTGGCCCCGGCGAAGCGGATGCCGCGCCGGGGCCTGTACGTTCCCGCCAATCCTGGAAGCTTGGGGGCTGGAAAGAATCGGCAAGGCCACTGCAGACAAGCAGATCCGCAGTCTCTGGCTAGTGCACTTTGTGCCAATAGCCGGCCGGAAAGCGCTGTCGGGCTGACTGCGTAACAGGCTGAGCAAGGCCCTCCGAACAGCCCGGGCCGACGCGGGCGAGGAGATCGAGTCTGTCTCAAGAAGGCAAGTACGAACCCTCGTACTGCCAGCGTCCCGTTCTGCGGGCAGGACCGACTCGTGCAGACGCTGGCCCGCTTACATAGAAAGACCCCGGCGGTGCCGAGGCCTTAGTTTTCGAATGTTAGAAGAAATCAATAGCGAGCGGTCACCGGCGCACCGTACCCGCCGAAGCGATAGTTGACGCGCAGTGTGACCATATCGACGTCTTGGCTGATCCTGTTCAGCGCGCCAGCAACGACGGGGTTGGCTACCGAGAACGAGTTGTTCGCGTCACCCATGAACAGATGA